>CAZPNH010000413.1:0-3106 GCA_964587635.1 uncultured Bordetella sp. | reverse complement strand
CGCGGTGACGTCGCTGCCGCACGCGAGCCCTTCCATCCGCAAGTTCGCGCGCGAACTCGGCGTCGATCTTGGCCGTGTGCACGGCAGCGGCCCGAAGGGGCGAATCCTCACGGAAGACGTACAGGCCTACGTCAAGGGAGCGCTGGCGGGCAAGCAGCTGAGTGCGCCCGCCGTTGCGAAGGGCGGCGCGCTGCCCTTCAACCTCCCGGCCTGGCCCGACGTCGACTTCGCGAAGTTCGGCCCGATCGAATCGAAGCCCCTGTCGCGCATCCAGAAGCTGTCGGGCCCCTACCTGCATCGCAATTGGATTTCGATCCCGCATGTCACGCAGTGCGACGACGCGGACATCACTGATCTCGAGGCCTTCCGCAAGAGCCAGACCGTCGAGACCGAGAAGCAGGGGTTCAAGCTCACGATGCTCGCCTTCATGATCAAGGCCTGCGTCACCGCGCTGCGGCAGTTCCCGCAATTCAACGCCTCGCTCGACAAGTCGGGCGAGAACCTGATTGTGAAGAAGTACTATCACATTGGCGTCGCCGTCGACACGCCGGGCGGCCTCGTGGTGCCGGTGGTGCGCGACGCAGATCGCAAGGGCGTGTTCGACCTCGCGCGGGAGCTGGCAGAGATTTCCAAGCTCGCCAAGGATGGCAAGCTGAAGGCGGGCGACATGCAGGGCGGCACTTTCTCGATCTCCAGCCTGGGCGGCATCGGCGGAACCTACTTCACGCCGATCATCAACGCGCCCGAACTGGCGATCCTGGGTGTGTCGCGCTCGGCGATGAAGCCGGTGTGGAACGGCAAGGAGTTTGTCCCGCGCCTGATCCTGCCGCTGTCGCTTTCGTACGACCACCGCGTGATCGACGGCGCGGCGGCGGCGCGGTTCACCACCGAGCTCACCAAGATCCTATCCGACATCCGCAGGACGCTGCTCTAGATGGCCGAACTCGTCGAGGTGAAGGTTCCCGACATCGGCGACTTCAAGGATGTCGAAGTCATCGAAGTGCTGGTCAAGCCGGGCGACACGGTGGCGAAGGAGCAGTCGCTGGTGTCGCTCGAGTCGGACAAGGCGTCCATGGAGATCCCGTCGCCGCAGGCGGGCGTGGTGAAGGAACTGGTGGTCAAGCTGGGCGACAAGGTGTCCCAGGGGTCGGTTATTCTGAAGCTCGAATCCGGGGAACAAAAAAAGTCGCCGGAAGAAAAATCCAAGCCTGCCGCGCCTCAGCCTCAAGCCGCGGCCCCGCCGCTGCCGCAGAGCGGTGCCGGCTTCGATTGCGACATGCTGGTGCTGGGCTCCGGGCCGGGCGGCTACTCTGCGGCCTTCCGCGCCGCCGACCTCGGCCTGAAGACGATCCTGGTCGAGCGCTACCCGGCGCTCGGCGGCGTGTGCCTGAACGTCGGCTGCATTCCTTCGAAGGCGCTGCTGCATACGGCAGCCATCATGGACGCGGCGAGCGAGCTCGCCGAGCACGGCATCGCGTTCGGCGATCCCAAGGTGGACCTGCACAAGCTGCGCGCTTTCAAGGGCAAGGTGGTCGGCAAGCTCACGGGCGGCCTCGCCTCGATGGCGAAGATGCGCAAGGTCACCGTGATCCAGGGCCTCGGGAAATTCACCGGGAAAAATTCCATTGAAGTCGGCGGCAGGAAAATCAGCTTCGCCAATGCCATCATCGCCGCGGGTTCGCAGGCGGCCAAGCTGCCGTTCCTGCCCGACGACCCGCACGTCGTGGATTCGACCGGCGCGCTGGAACTGCGCAGCCTGCCGAAGAAGCTGCTCGTCATCGGCGGCGGCATCATCGGCCTGGAAATGGGCACGGTCTACTCGACGCTGGGCGCCCGACTGGACGTAGTGGAGATGCTCGATGGCCTGATGCTGGGCGCCGACCGGGATCTCGTCGCCGTCTGGCAGAAATTCAACGCTTCGCGCTTCGACCGCGTGATGCTGAAGACCAAGACGACCAAGGCCGAGGCGACGAAGGAGGGCATCAAGGTCTCCTTCGACCAGGGCGAGCCCGGCCTCTACGACATGATCCTGGTGTCGGTGGGCCGCGCGCCGAACGGCAAGAAAATCGGCGCCGAGAGCGCGGGCGTGACGGTGAACGAGCGCGGCTTCATCCCGGTGGACAAGCAGATGCGCACCAATGTGCCGAATATCTACGCCATCGGCGACATCGCTGGCAACCCGATGCTTGCGCACAAGGCGGTGCACGAGGGGCACGTGGCGGCGGAAGCGGCGGCCGGCCTGAAGTCCTTCTTCGATGCACGCGTGGTGCCGTCGGTGGCCTATACCGATCCCGAGATTGCCTGGGTCGGCCTGACCGAGGACGAGGCGAAAAAGGCGGGCACCAAGGTCGGCGTGGCCAAGTTTCCCTGGGCTGCGTCGGGCCGCGCGATCGCCAATGCGCGCGACGAAGGCTTCACCAAGCTGATCTTCGACGCGCAGACGCACCGCATCGTGGGCGGCGGCATCGTCGGTACCGGTGCCGGCGATCTGATCAGCGAACTCGCGCTCGCGGTCGAGATGGGCGCGGACGCCACCGACATCGGCAAGACCATCCATCCGCACCCGACGCTGGGCGAATCCGTCGGCATGGCTGCGGAACTCTTCGAAGGCGTTTGCACCGACCTGCCGCCGCAAAAGAAGAAATGACCCAGGACGAGCTCAAGAGGCAGGTTGCCGAAGCCGCGCTGAAATACGTGGTCGAGGACGCGGTGGTCGGTGTCGGGTCGGGCTCCACGGTCAATCTGTTCATCGATGCGCTGGCAAAGATGAAGGGGCGCATCGAAGGCGCGGTCGCGGCATCGGAAGTGAGCGCGGAGCGGCTTAAGAAGCACGGCATCCGCGTATTCGACCTGAACAGCGTGAACGAGTTGCAGGTCTACGTGGATGGTGCGGACGAGATCACGGAACACCTGCACATGATCAAGGGCGGTGGCGGCGCGCTGACGCGCGAGAAGATCGTCGCCGCGGTGGCGAAAACTTTCGTCTGCATCTGCGATTCGTCCAAGCTGGTGCCGGTGCTCGGGAAATTCCCGCTGCCGCTGGAGGTGATCCCCATGGCCCGCAGCCACGTCGGGCGCGAGATGCTCCGGCGCAAGGCGCAGCCGG
>CAZPNH010000412.1:0-3107 GCA_964587635.1 uncultured Bordetella sp. | reverse complement strand
TGTACTTGCCGTACACGCGCACGCTTTCCTGCACCTGCGCCGCGAGTTCGCGGGTCGGCACCAGGATCAGGCAGCGAACCGCCTTCGTGCTTGGCTTTTGATGGAGTATCTGCAGCAGCGGCAGCGTAAACCCGGCGGTCTTGCCGGTGCCCGTCTGCGCCGCGGCAAGCAGATCCTTGCCGGCGAGCACCACGGGAATGGCCTGCGCCTGGATGGGCGTGGGGACCGTGTAGCCCTGTTCGGACACAGCACGGAGCAGCTCGGCCGACAGGCCGAGTGAATCAAACGACGTCGTAATGGTATTTCTCCTGAACGATCGGCCTGGGAGGGTTTAAACCTCCAACCGGTTCAGGACGAAATGTCTTTGTAAGCTGAGGAAACGCTAACCGGATGACGCGAAACGGAAACTACGTAATCATTATACACCATCGGCGGCCGGGCCGCGCCGGGCCCGCAGCCATGCTGGCAAATCCACAATCGAATCGATCACGGCGTCGGGCGCGATACTGGAATGATCGAGGTCGGTCTGGCGGAACTTTCCCGTGCGCACCAGCACGCCGGTGAGCCCGGCTTCCTTGCCGCCCCGCACGTCAGCTTCGAGGTCGTCGCCGATCACGACCGTCCTGTCGGCGGCCACGCCCAGTTCGGCGAGTGCCTGCGCGTAGAACGCGCGCGCCGGCTTGCCGACCACCGTCGCGCGCGTGCCCGACGCCTTCTCCAGGCCGAGCACATAGGCGCCCGCGTCCAGCGTCAGCTTGTCGCCCGTCCGCCAGAAGAGGTTGCGGTGCATGGCCACCAGCGGAGCACCGTCCTGCAGCAGGCGGAACGCGTGGTTGAGCGCATCGTGGCTGAATTCGACGCCCGCACCGCCGATGACGACCACGTCCGCAGGCTCGCCGGAGCCGGTGAGCGTGATGCCGTCGAAATCGGTGCCGACTTCGCCGCTGGTCAGCAGGAAGCAGCGCGCGCCGGGATGCGCGCGGCGCAGGTAGGCCGCGGTCGCCGCGGCGGCAGTGAGGATCTCTTCGGGCGCGATGTCGAAGCCGGCGCGCAGCAGCGTCTCGCTCAACACCGGACGCGTGCGCGACGTAGTGTTGGTAATGAAGCGCAGCCGGTAGCCGGCGGCGCGCAGCGCGGCAATGGCATCGATCGCGCCGGGCAGGGGCCGCCACGACACGGTGAGCACGCCGTCGATATCCAGAAGTACGCCTTGATAGGCCGCCATGCGTGGGCCAGTCGCCGTTGCTGCGCTGCGGAAAGGGCTGCAATCTACTCCTGCGCCGTATCGGCGTAAAGAGCGCGCTCGCAGTTAGATTGTCGGCATGCGGATCGGCGTGGACATGGGCGGCACCAAGATCGAGGCACTTGCCCTGGATCGGGACGGCCGTGAACTGGTCCGCAAGCGCGTCGCGACGCCTGCGGGGGACTATGAGGCCACGGTACGCGCGGTTTGCGCGCTGGTCGCCGGCATCGAGTCGCAGCTTGGACGGCGGGCGACGGTCGGTGTCGGCATTCCTGGCGCGCTGTCGCGGGTGACCGGGCTGGTGAAGAACGCCAACTCGACCTGCCTCATCGGCCACGACCTCCAGGGCGATCTGCAGAAGGCGCTGGACCGGGAAATCCGCATCGAGAACGACGCGAACTGCTTCGCGCTGTCGGAGGCGATGGACGGCGCGGGTCAGGAGGATGAGGTGGTGTTCGGCGTGATACTCGGCACCGGCGTGGGCGCGGGGATCGTGGTGCGCGGCGAGGTGCTGGTCGGGCCGAATGCGATCGCGGGGGAATGGGGCCACAACCCGCTGCCCTTGCCGCGCGGCGAAGACCTGCCGCTGCCGGACTGCTATTGCGGGCGCAAGGGCTGCATCGAAGCCTACCTGTCAGGACCCGCGATGCAGAAGGATGCGGACATCGACCGCTACGAGGAGCGCCTCGCGCGTTCGCTCGGGGGCGTGATCAACATTCTCGATCCGGATGTGATCGTGCTAGGCGGCGGGGTGTCGAACATCGACCGGCTCTACGGGAACGTGCCGCGGCTGTGGCAGCCCTACGTATTCTCGGACCACGTCGCGACAAAACTCGCGAAGCACGTGCACGGCGATTCGAGCGGCGTGCGCGGCGCGGCCTGGCTGTGGCCGGCCTAGCCGGATTTCCTGCGGCTTCCCTGGATCACGATGCGCGCGTTGCGTTCCTGGGTCCAGTAGGCGAAAGCCCAGTCGAGCAGCACCACGATGCGGTTGCGGAAGCCGATGAGGAAGTAGATGTGCGCGACCAGCCACAGCAGCCAGGCGGGGTAGCCCGACAGGTGCAGCCGGCCGAGCACCGCCACCGCTGAATTGCGGCCGATGGTGGCGAGCATGCCGGCATCCTTGTAGCGGAAGCTTTCGATCTTTTTATTCTGCAAAGAGAAAATAATGCTGCGGGCCGCATACCGGCCCATCTGCTTGGCTGCGGGTGCGGTGCCGGGCGCGCGCGGCAGGTGCCAGGGCAGCGAGGCGAGGTCGCCGATCACCTGTATTTCCGGATGGCCGGGAATGGAAAGGTCTTCCAGCACCACCGGGCGCCCCGCGCGGTCCATGGGCACGCCCAGCGTCGCTCCCAGTGGAGAGGCGGCAACCCCGGCGGCCCACACCACGGTACGCGAGGAGAGGCGCTCCGCGCCCATCTCCACGCCGTCGGCGTCGATGCTGGTGACGCGCCGGCCGAGCCAGACGGTCACGCCGATGCGCTCGAGCTGGCCGCGCGCGGCCTCCGACAGCGTCGGCGGATAGGCGGGCAGCACGCACTGGCCGCTCTCCACCAGCACCACGCGCGCATTGCGCGGGTCGAAGCGCCGGAATTCGCCGCGCAGCGTGTGGCGCGCGATTTCGGCGAAGGCGCCGGACAGTTCCACGCCGGTGGCGCCGCCGCCGATCACCACGAAGGTCAGCCAGGCGGCGCGCTTCACCGGGTCGGTTTCGCGCTCGGCGCGCTCGAAGGCAAGCAGCACCCGGCGGCGTATGCGGTAGGCGTCCTCGAGCGTCTTCAGGCTGGGCGCGTAATCCACCCAGGCGTCGTTGCCGAAATAGTTGTTGGCCGCGCCGGCGGCGACGATGAGCCGGTCGTAGGCG
>CAZPNH010000411.1:0-3111 GCA_964587635.1 uncultured Bordetella sp. | reverse complement strand
CCGAACAGGTCGAGCGACGAGGAGCACCAGAAGTTCAGGTATTTCTGCAGCAGCGGCAGGTCCACCGCGCCGTGCGCGCGGACGCGCGCCGGATCGTCGGTGCCGAGTTCCTTCATCACTTCCAGCGTGCGTTTGACCACGCGCCCCAGGCCCGTCTCGCCGACGAACATGTGGTGCGCTTCCTCGGTGAGCATGAAGCGGCAGGTACGCGACAGCGGGTCGAAGCCGGATTCGGCGAGGCTCTTCAGCTGGTATTTGCCGTCGCGGTCGGTGAAGTAGGTGAAGCAGAACAGCGACAGCCAGTCCGAGATCGGTTCATTGAAGGTGGTGAGGATGCGCGGCTTGTCGGCATCGCCCGAGTGGCGCGCGAGCAGCTCCTCGGCTTCCTCGCGGCCGTCGCGGCCGAAGTAGGCGTGCAGCAGGTACACCATCGCCCAGAGGTGGCGGCCTTCCTCGACGTTGATCTGGAAAAGGTTGCGAAGGTCGTAGAGGGAAGGGCAGGTGTGGCCGAGCTGGCGCTGCTGCTCGACGGAGGCCGGCTCGGTGTCGCCCTGCGTGACGATCAGGCGGCGCAGCGTCGAGCGGTATTCGCCGGGCACCTGCTGCCAGACGGGCTGGCCCATGGCGTCGCCGAAGCCGATTTTGCGGTCGGCGACCGGGTCGGCGAGGAAGATGCCCCAGCGGTAGTCGGGCATTTTCACCGCGCCGTACTGCGCCCAGCCGTCGGCATCCACCGACACCGCGGTGCGCAGGTAGACGTCCAGGTTCTGGAAGTCCTTCGGGCCCATGCCGCGCCACCAGTCGAGGAAGTGCGGCTGCCAGTGCTCGAGCGCGCGCTGCAGCGTGCGGTCGTTGGCGAGGTCGACGTTGTTGGGAATCTTCTCGCTGTAGTTGATGCCGCTCATGGTTACACCCGTTCCCAGTTGAACTTCGCTTTCGAGCCCGTGCCGTAAACCTTCAGGGCGCCCTGTTCGCCGACCGCGTTGGGCCGGATGAAGATCCAGTTCTGCCAGGCCGTCAGGCGGCCGAAGATGCGCGTCAGCATGTTTTCGCGGCCGCTGAAGCGCAGCGAAGCCTCCATGCCGGTCAACGCGTCGGGCGACAGCGTGACGCGCTCCTCGATGGCGATGCGCACCTCTTCTTCCCAGTCGATGTCGTCGGGCGTGGCGGTGATGAGGCCCAGTTTTCTTGCCTGTTGGGTATCGAGCATTTCACCGGCGGGCAATTCGGGCAGCTCGCCGCAGTAATGCGCCGAAATCCTCGACTCCCCGTTCACCATCGGGTACGTGCCGAAGTTGAGCGCGGAGAAGGCGATCGCCGGGCCGTTCTGTTCGGCGTCCAGCATGTAGCTGCGGTCGGCCGCGTACAGCAGTTCGGCCAGCGTGCCGGCGAAGCAGGAGCCCGGTTCCACCACCGCGAAGATCGAGCGCGAGGACACGTCCAGGCGCGCGAAGCTGCGGCGCAGGTAGCCGAGGGTTTCGCGCACGAACCAGTCCTTCTGGTTTTTTTCGAGAACGGCATCCATGCCGAGCGCATCCTCGACCGATCCTTTGGTCTTGAAGATCCACAGGCCGACGTCGAGGTGGTTGTGGCGCAGGTTGAGGATCGCTTCATCCAGTTCCCGCGCCAGCTGCAGCGGATACCAGTCGGCGGATTTCCTGATTTGAAGGTCTTCCTTGCCGGGCCCTTTGATGACGATTTCGGCGGTGCGGGCTACGTTGTCGACTTTCAGTTCGACAAGCTTTTTCTGCAAAGGCGTCAACGCGACACCTTCGCCGCCAGGCCGGTCGGAGTCCTTCGCCAACTCCAGCGCGCGGTTCTTCACGAACTCGGCGAACTGCTGCGGCTTGGCGGAATGGTCCACCAGTTTCCATTCCTTGGCGCGGTCGGCGCGCACGCCTTCGGCGGTGGTGCAAAAGACGTCGGCGAGATCGCGCCTGACTTTTCTTTTGTCGACGATTCTTGTCAATCCCCCGGTTCCCGGCAAAACCCCCAGCAGCGGCACTTCCGGCAGGCTCACGGTGGTGGAGCGGTCGTCGATCATGGCGATTTCGTCGCAGGCGAGGGCCAGCTCGTAGCCGCCGCCGGCGGTGGTACCGTTGAGCGCGGCGAGGAACTTGAGCCCCGAGTGCCGGCTGGAGTCCTCCAGGCCGTTGCGCGTCTCGTTGGTGAATTTGCAGAAGTTCACTTTCCAGGCGTGCGTGGAGAGGCCCAGCATGTAGATGTTGGCGCCCGAGCAGAACATGCGCGTCTTGCCGCTGGTGATCACCACCGTTTTCACTTCGGGGTGCTCGAAGCGGATGCGGTTGACCGCGTCGTGCAGCTCGATGTCCACGCCGAGATCGTAGGAGTTGAGCTTGAGCTTGTAGCCGGGCGCGATGCCCTTGTCCTCGGCGATGTCGAGCGCGAGCGTGGCCACCGCGCCGTCGAAGGACAGCTTCCAGTGGTTGTATTTGTCGGGCTGGGTATCGAATGTGATCATTTGCGTTCCGTCAGCGTTCTTTTGAGTTCGGACAAACTTTCCTTGAACTGCTTCCCCGTCGTGTCCACCGTCGCGTCCGCCTGGGAGTAGAGGCGGTCGCGGTCGGCGAGCAGCTTGCGGATTTCGTCCAGCGCCGCCGACCTTCCCCGCATTTTTCCTTCAAACGGGCGCATGTCGCCCTGCGCGATGACGCGGTTCATGTGCTCCTCCGGCCTGGCCTTGAGCCAGACCGTGTGGCAGTTGTCGAGCAGCAGCCGGTAGGTGTCCGGATCGGTGACCAGGCTGCCGCCGGCGGCGATCACCGCCGACTCGTGCGTGTTCAGCACGCGTTCCAGCGCACGGCGCTCGAAGCGGCGGAACGCTTCCTGCCCGTACATGGCGAACACTTCGCCCAGCTTGGAGCCGGCCTCGCGCTCGACTTCGCGGTCGAGTTCGACGAAGGGCAGGCCCAGGGCCGCGGCCAGCTTTGTGCCCAGCGTGGATTTGCCGGCGCCGCGCAGGCCGAGCAGGGCGATGCGGCGCCGGGCGCCGTCCTCGCCGGCGTGTTCGCGTACGAGGCTCTCCACCGGCACGCTCATGGCCTGCGCGACGCGGCGCAGCAGCAGCACGGAGATGTTTCCCTGGCCGGC
>CAZPNH010000410.1:0-3113 GCA_964587635.1 uncultured Bordetella sp. | reverse complement strand
GCCCAACATCCCCCGCAAGTTGGCCTTGCACTCGTGCAGGGGTCCGCGGCGGACAGTGCCGCCCTGCCGCATCGCCGAGCGGTCCTTGCCGAAGGCGGCGAGGAATTCCGGCGTCGCATCGGAGAAAAACAGCTTCATCATGCCGGCCCCCGGCTGGAAGCCGATCGGGATCGCGATGCCGAACAGGACGTAGTCGGCGAAATGCGCTGCGGCGCGCACCGCCAGCGTTTCGCCCTGCGGGTAGAGCGAGGGCGAGGGGGCGATGCGCTCCAGCACCCGGGCGATCAACGCCGTGTCGCAGTAGATGTCGGCGCCCATCTGCAGGATCGGCGTCTTGCGGTAGCCGCCGGTGAGCGCGATCACGTCGGGCTTGGGCATGAACAGCGGGATCTGCACCGACTTCCAGGCGAGGCCCTTGAAGCCGAGCATGGCGCGGGCCTTCTCCGCGAAGGGAGAAACGGGGTAATGGTGCAATATGGGGTGAGATGCGGGTTCAGTCATAATCCGCCCTTCGTTTTTAACGTCACCCTCATGGTAACCCGATGAAAGCTGTGCTCTGCAAGCAGTTCGGCCCTCCGGAATCGCTGGTGATCGAGGAACTGCCTTCGCCCCAGGCGGGCGCGGGCGAAGTCGTCGTCAGCGTCAAGGCGGCGAGCCTCAACTTCCCGGACGTGCTGATCATCCAGAACAAATACCAGTTCAAGCCGCCGCTGCCCTTTTCCCCGGGCAGCGAAATGTCGGGCGTGGTGAAAGAGGTCGGCGAAGGCGTCAAGGGATTCAAGCCCGGCGACCGGGTGATCGCGTTTACCACCTACGGCGCGTTCGCCGAGGAAGTAAAGGTGGAAGCCTCGAGGCTGGTGCCGGTTCCGGAAGGCATGGATTTCAACAGCGCCGCGGCGTTCCTGCTGACTTACGGCACCTCGGACCACGCGCTGCGCGACCGCGGCGCGCTCAAGGCCGGCGAAACCCTGCTGGTGCTGGGCGCGGCGGGCGGCGTCGGCCTGGCCGCGATCGAAATCGGCAAGGCGATGGGGGCGACGGTGATCGCCTGCGCCTCCAGCGCCGACAAGCTGGAAGTCTGCAAACAGCACGGCGCGGACGCGGGCATCAATTACGCCGCCGAGGACATGCGCGAGAAAATCAAGGAGCTCACCGGCGGCAAGGGCGTGGACGTGATCTACGACGCGGTGGGCGGCCCCTATACCGAACCGGCCCTGCGTTCCTGCGCCTGGCGCGGCAGGCTGCTGGTGGTGGGCTTCGCCGCCGGCGACATCCCGAAAATCCCGCTCAACCTCACGCTGCTCAAGGGCTGCTCCATCGTCGGCGTGTTCTGGGGCGATTTCGCGCGGCGCGAACCCAAGGCGTTCGCCGAGAGCATCGGCCAGCTCGGCAAATGGTTCAGGGAAGGCAAGCTAAAGCCGCACGTCTCGCAGACTTTTCCCCTGGCACAGGCGGTCGATGCGCTGAAGCTCATGGCGGCGCGCAAAGTAAAAGGGAAAGTCGTTCTTACGGTTTAGTACCGTCCCCCGCACCCAAAGGCAATTGCATGTATACGCTGTCCACCCAGCGGCCGAACTTGTAGCCCGTGGAACGCAGCAGTCCCGCGCGCACGAAACCCAGGCTGGCGTGCAGCTTGATCGAGCCCGCATTCGCGCTGTCGCCGATCACCGCGACGAGCTGGCGGTAGTTGAGCGCCTCACAGCGGGCGATCAGCGCCTTGAGCACCGCCTTGCCGACGCCCCTGCCCTCCCGCCCGTTCTTCACGTAGATCGAATCCTCGAGGGTATGGCGGTACGCGGAACGCGTGCGGTACAGCGAGCAATAGCCGTAGCCGAGCACCTCGCCCTTCTCCTCGGCGAGCAGGTAAGGCAGGCCGCGCCCGGTGACGTCCTCGAAGCGGCGGCGCATCTCTTCCAGGGACGGCGCTTCCTCTTCGAACGAAGCCAGCCCGTGCAGCACGTAGTGGGCGTAGATGGATTGGATCGCGGGCAGGTCTTGCGCCGCAGCAGGCCGAACGAGCATGGAACGATTATAGTTCGAGCATGACGATCCAGCAGCAGCGCGCGAAAGCCGTAGGCGAACTGATCGGGCGCGTGCGTGCGATCGAAGCCGGGGAAGGCGTGAGCCGCGCGTCGCTCGAGAAAATAAAAAGCGAGCTGATCGCGCTGGCGAGCCGTTCGGAGCTGTTTCCGCCGGCGCACTTCAACAACATCCCGGGGCGCCCCGGCACCATCTACCACCTCGCCGAAGATGCCGACGGGCGTTTCGCGCTGTACGGCTCCGCGGGCGTGCCGGGCAAGGCGCAGCCGCCGCACAACCACACCACCTGGGCCTCCATCGCGGGCGTCTACGGCGACGAGCACAACGTGTTCTACGAACGCACCGACCGCGGCGAAACGCCGGGCGAAGGACGCCTGCGCCGCAGCCACGAGCTGACCATCCAGCGCGGCAACGCCTGCGCCATGCTGCCGGACGATTTCCACACCATCGAGGTGACGGGCGAGAGCGAGTCGCTGCACCTGCACCTGTACGGCAAGACGCTGGAGGACCTGCCGGAGCGCATCACCTTTCCGTCCAGCGCCGGGGGCAAGGTCGCGCGCTTCATGGCGAAGCCGGAGATCTACAGCCCGCGCATCGTGCCGCGCGAATTGCGGGGCCTGATCGCCGCCGGGGGAGAGCTGGCGATCCTGGACGTGCGCGAGGAAGGGGTGCACGCGCGCAGCCACCTGTTCCTCGCCACCTCCGCCCCGCTCTCGCAGCTCGATCTGCGCATCGCCAGGCTGGTGCCGCGCATCGCCGCGCGCATCGTCCTGGTCGACGACGACGAGCGGCTCGCGCAGCGCGCCGCCCGGCTGCTGCGGCGCCTCGGCTACCGGAATATCGACGTGCTGGCCGGCGGCATCGGCGGCTGGCAAGCCGCGGGCTACGAACTGTATTCGGGAATGCACGTGCCCTCGAAGGCTTTCGGCGAGCATGTCGAGCATCACGATGGCACGCCGCGCATCGCCGCGGCGGAGCTGAAAGCGAAGCTGGATGCCGGCGAAGACCTGGTGATCCTCGACTCGCGGCCGATGGCTGAATACCGGGTGATGAACATTCCGGGCGCGCTAGAC
>CAZPNH010000409.1:0-3122 GCA_964587635.1 uncultured Bordetella sp. | reverse complement strand
GATTGGGGATCTCCAGGCCCATGCAGGATTTGCCGGGAATGGTTTCCACCACGCGGATCGCCACCACCGACAGCGCGCGCGCGAGGTCCTTGATCAGGTTGACGATCTGGCTGCCCTTGACGCCCACCGCGGGATCGATTTCGTAGCGCGTGATCACCGGTCCCGGATACGCGGCCAGCACCTTCACCGCGACGCCGAAGTCCGACAGCTTTTTCTCGATCAGGCGCGAAGTGAATTCCAGCGTCTCGGCGCTGACCGATTCCTGCTCCTTCTCGGGCTCGTCCAGCAGCTTGAGCGGCGGCAGCGGCGTGTCGGGCAGGTGCTCGAACAGCGGCGCCTGCTTTTCCTTCTGCACGCGCTCCGAGCGCTTGATTTCGACCGGCGGCCGCGCGATCACGACCGGCGGGTGGTCTTCCTCGCGCTTGCGCTCGGCCTGCACCACGGTCTCGCGCTCCACGCGCGCCTGCACGCCGATTTTCTCGTCGCGGCGGCGCTCCCAGGCGGCCAGCGCCAGCCCGTAGGCGGATTCGAGCAGGAAGCCGGTGACTTCCGCGATGCGCAGCCAGGAGATGCCGCTGAACAGGCTCCAGCCCACGGCGATCGCGGCCAGCGCGAGCAGCGTGGCGCCGGTGAAGCCGATCAGGTTCGACGACAGCAGCGCCAGCACCGAGCCGATGATGCCGCCCGCGTCCTGCGGCAGGTTCCTGCCGAAGCCGTGCAGGCGCAGGGATTCCAGCGCCGCGCTGGCCGCCAGCAGCAGGCCGAATCCCAGGATGGGAATCCACAGGGGCCGCGGCTCCGCCGGCGCGCCGGTCTCCAGGCGCCGGTAGCCGCGCACCACCGCGTAGATGCACAGGCCGGCCCACCAGAACGCCGACCAGCCGAACAGCGATAGCAGCACGTCCGACAGCCAGGCGCCGACGCGGCCGCCCGCGTTCTGCACCACGGCGGCGGTGGCGCTGCGCGACCAGCCCGGATCAGCGCCCTGATGGGTCAGCAGGATGAGAAGCAGGTAGCCGGCGGCGGCGACCAGCGCCAGCCATTTCGCTTCGCGCAGGAGCCCGGCGAGCTTCGCCGGAAGCGGTGCACTGCCCTGGGATTTCTGTGCCGCAGCCATGGCTACGCCTACGGCCGGCGGCTCAATCCCGCAGCAGGATGGTGTCGCGCAACACGATGCTGGAACCCCGCATCTCGATGTAGCCGCCCATCTGCAGGTCCTTCATCACCCGGCTCACCATCTCGCGCGAAGCGCCGATCATCTTGGCGATGTCCTGCTTGGGCAGGCGCTTGGTGACCACCTTCTGGCCGTTCACGTCCTCGGACATGTCGAGCAGCAGGCGCGCCACGCGGCCGTACACGTCGAGCAGCGCGAGGCTGCCGATCTTGCGGTCGGCCTCGCGCAGGCGCCGCACCAGGCCGCGCATCACCGCCATGGACATCTCGAAATTCTCGGCGAGGATTTTCTTGAAATCGCGCTTGGCGATGGACAGCAGCTCGCAGGGCTCGATGGTGACCACGCTCGCCGAGCGCGGGCTGTCGTCGATCAGCCCCATCTCGCCGAAGAATTCGCCCGGGCCGATCAGGCTGAGGATCACTTCCTTGCCGTCGGCGTCGCCCATCATCACCTTGAGCCGCCCGGAGATGACGATGTAGAGGGAATCGATCTGGTCGCCCGCGGCCATGATCACCGAGGAGCGCGGCGCGCTGCGCCGCGTCACGACCGTCACCAGCATGCGCAACTGGTCGTCGGGAAAGCTGGCGAACAACGGCACCGACTTCAGCACCGTCGTCGAAACCGTGGTGGCAATCGCCGGCATCGGATCGTCCTGGATATCCCGCTTGTTGTGAATGCAAAAGACCCCACTATGTTAGCAGAATCACTCCCTTATACTTTCGGCATGGAAACCCCCAAACGGCATGTCCGCCTGCTCATCCTCGGCTCCGGCCCGGCCGGATATTCCGCGGCGGTCTACGCCGCGCGCGCCAACCTGAAACCGGTCCTGGTGACCGGCATCGCCCAGGGCGGCCAGCTCATGACCACCACCGACGTGGACAACTGGCCGGCCGACGCCGACGGCGTGCAGGGCCCGGAGCTGATGGTGCGCTTCCAGAAGCACGCCGAGCGCTTCGACACCGAGATCGTGTTCGACCACATCCACACCGTGAAGCTCGGGCAGAAGCCCTTCGTCCTCGAGGGAGATTCGGGCGTCTACACCTGCGATGCCCTGATCATCGCCACCGGCGCCTCGGCGAAATACCTGGGCCTGCCGAGCGAGCAGAAATACATGGGCCAGGGCGTGTCGGCCTGCGCCACCTGCGACGGCTTTTTCTACAAGGGCCAGGAAACCGCCGTGATCGGCGGCGGCAACACCGCGGTGGAGGAAGCGCTCTACCTCGCCCACATCTGCACCAAGGTGACGCTCGTCCACCGGCGCGACAAGTTCCGCGCCGAGAAAATCATGATCGACAAGCTCATGAAGCGCGTCGCCGAAGGCAAAATCGCGCTCGAGCTCGATTCCGCGCTGGACGAGGTGCTGGGCGACAAGGGCGGCGTCACCGGCATCCGGCTGTTGAATCTGAAAACGAACAAGCACAAATCTCTCGCGCTCAAGGGCCTGTTCATCGCCATCGGCCACACGCCGAACACGCAGATTTTCACCGGCCACCTGGAGATGGAGAACGGCTACATCGTCACGCGCGGCGGGCGGCAGGGCGGCGCCACCGCGACCAGCGTGCCGGGCGTGTTCGCCGCGGGCGACGTGCAGGACCATGTCTACCGGCAGGCCGTGACCAGCGCCGGCAGCGGCTGCATGGCGGCGCTGGACGCGGAGAAATTCCTCGATGGACTCGGATGATGAATTCCGGCGGGCGGTCGCGGGCGTAAAGCCGCTCAAGCGCGCCAGGCGCGTCGCGCTCAGGACGCCCGCCCCCACGCCCGTGCCGCATCAGCGCAAACGGGACGAAGCCGCCGCGCTCGCCGAAAGCCTGCGCGGCCCGCTATCGGCCGACGACGCGCTCGATACCGGCGAGGAACTCAGCTACCTGCGCGACGGCATGGCGCGCGAGACGCTGCGCAAGCTGCGGCGCGGCCACTGGGCGATCCAGGACGGCGTCGACCTGCA
>CAZPNH010000408.1:0-3126 GCA_964587635.1 uncultured Bordetella sp. | reverse complement strand
GCTGCTGGCTGCCCTGTATGTGGGCTACAGCGTGTCGCTGGGATCGTTGTCCGATCCGGTGGCGCGCGAATTGGCGCAGCTCAAGGCCGCCGAACCGGCAGCCGCGCCGGCAGGGCGGCCCGCGCCGACGCCGGCGATCAGCGAGCAGCTGGCCATGGAAATCGCCCGCGGCGAAGTGGCGGTGACCGACAGCGCCGGCATGAGCACCATCGTGATCCGCAGCGACCGGCTGTTCGCCTCCGGCAGTGCCCGTCTGGAGGCGGAGGTCGAGCCGATTCTCCAGCGCGTCGTTGCGGCGCTCGACCGGGTGCCCGGCACGATCCTGGTCACCGGGCATACCGACGACGTGCCGATCCGCACCGCGCGCTTTCCGTCCAACTGGGAACTGTCCACCGAGCGCGCGGCCTCGGTGGTGAAGCTGATGGCGGGCAGGCTGGCAGACCCTTCCCGCCTGCGGGCGGAGGGCGTCGCCGACTCCGCACCGCTCGCGCCCAACGATTCGGCGGCCAACCGCGCGCGCAACCGGCGCGTGGAAATCATCCTGCGGAGCACGCCGTGAGCCCGGCCTGGCTGCGCAGCCGCTGGCTGCTGGGTGCACTGGCGCTGGCGGCGTTTTCGCTGGTGGTGTGGTTCACCGGCGACCTGTTTGCGTTGGGTGCCTGGCGGCCGTTCGAGACGCCGGCGGGCCGCGGCGCGCTGATTGCCGCGGCCGCCGCCGCCTGGATCGGCTGGGAATGCTGGCGCGCGCTCCGGGCGCGGCGCGAGAACGAGCAGTTGCTGAACGTGCTGGCCGGCGGCGAGGGCGGCACGGATTCCGCGGCGCGCGCCGCGCGCGAAATCGCCGTGCTGCGCCAGCGGTTCGAGGACGCGGCGGCGGTTCTCAAGCACGCGCGCTTCGAAGGACCGGACGGCGAGCGGCGCTACGTCCATGAACTGCCGTGGTACGTGTTCATCGGCGCGCCGGGATCCGGCAAGACCACCGCGCTGGTGAACTCGGGCCTGCATTTCCCGCTCAAGGGAGCGGGCGGCGATCCTTCCCTCGCGGGCGTGGGCGGTACGCGCAATTGCGACTGGTGGTTCACCGACGAAGCAGTGCTGCTGGATACGGCGGGCCGCTACACCACCCAGGAGAGCGACCTCGAGGCGGACGCGGCGGCCTGGCTCGGCTTCCTCGACCTCATCAAGCGCTTCCGTCCTCGCCGTCCGCTGAACGGCGCGCTCGTGACGCTCAGCGTCTCGGACCTGATGCTCTGGAACGAGGACGAGCGCAAGCGCTACGCCTGGCACGTGCGCGCGCGGGTGGCTGAGCTCTACGAACGCCTCGGGGTGCGCTTTCCCGTCTATCTGCTGGTGACCAAGTCGGACCTGCTCGCCGGCTTCATGGAATTTTTCGGTGAACAGGACGCCGGGGAGAGGGCGCGCGTCTGGGGCGCGACCTTCGACTACAGCGACGGCGGCTTCGTGCTCGGCACCCCCGGGCAGCGCTTCGCCGAGGAATTCGGCGCGCTCGAGCGCCGGCTGTACGGCGAAATGCTGGATCGCCTGCAGGCCGAGCCCGACCTGCAGCGCCGCGCCGCGGTCTACCGCTTCCCGCAGCAATTCCGCGGCGTGGGAACGCTGATCGAGCAGTTCCTCGACTCGGCTTTCATCGGCGTGCAGGGCGCGCCGGAACCTCTGCTGCGCGGCGTCTATTTCACCAGCGGCACGCAGGAGGGCAGCCCGATCGACCGCGTGCTCGGCACGCTGGCGCGCAGCTTCAAGCTGGAACGCGCCGCCGCGGGCCCGGCCGCCGCCGGCAGCGGCAAGAGCTTCTTCCTGACGCGCCTGGTGCGCGAAGTGATCTTTCCGGAATCGGGCCTGGCAGGCAGCGACGAGCGCCTGGAGGGCAGGCTGCGCAACGCGCGGCGGCTGGCCTACGGGGCGATTGCCGCCGCCGGCGTGGGCCTGGCGGCGCTCTGGACGCTGAGCTACCTCGGCAACCGCGATTTCATCGCCGCGGCGCAGGCGAAAACCGGGGCGGCCAGGGGCGAGCTGGAAAAGCTCGGGGCGCCCCGCTCCGGGGACGAGGCGCAGCTGCTGCGCACTCTGAACGCGCTGCGCGACCTGCCCGGCGGCTACGCGGACCGGGCGCGCGGCACGCCCGTGGCGGCCGGCTACGGGCTTTCGCAGGCGGAAAAGATCGGGGCGCAGGCGGTGCGCGCATACCGGAATGCGCTGCGGGACGCCCTGTTGCCGCGCCTGGCGGCGCTGGAGGAGGCCGCGAAGCTGTACGCCGCGCCCAAACCCGACGCGGACCTGATCGCGGCGGCCGCCGCGCGCCAATGGAATCTCGCCGACACGGACCGCGCCGACCTGGCGGGGCACGTGCGGGCCGGACTGGAGGAGGGGATGACCGTAATGCGCCAAACGCGGGACGAGGCGATAATCAGGGACGGACGCCGCAAAACGGCGCCGGCAAAGAACTCATGACCGAATCCTTCGAAACCGGCTGGTACGGCAAGCTGCCCGCGAACGGCGACTTCGTGACGCGCCGCCTGCCGGCCTCATTCATCGAACCCTGGGACGCCTGGCTGAACGCGATGCTGGCCGGCAGCCGCGAGCGTCTGGGCGCGAAATGGCGCGACGCCTTCCTCTCGGCGCCCGCCTGGCGCTTCGTGCTCGCGCCCGGCGTCGTCGGGCAGCAGGGCTGGGCCGGCCTGATCGTACCCAGCGTGGACGCGGTCGGCCGCTTTTTCCCCCTCACCGTGGCGAGCGCGCTGCCCTCGAAGAGCATGGATCCCGTGACCACGGTGGTGCGCGCGCACAACTGGTACGACGAAGTCGAGCCGGTGGCCTACGCGGCGCTCTCGCCGGAGGCCGAAATGGAAACCTTCGACGCGCAGCTGCGCAACCGGCGCTTCCCGGACGACCTCATCGCGTCCAGCGAATCCACCGAGGAAACCGTGCCGCCGCGCGGGCGCAGCCAGCGCGCGCTGTGGATCCCGCTGGGCAACGATTTCCAGAGCGAAGCCGGTCTGCGCGGGCTGGCCAAGCCGCTCGCCGAGCCGTATTCCGCCTGGCTGGCGGAGGAATCCGAGATTTTCGGCCGCAGCCTGATGCTGTGCGAGAAGCTGCCGGCGGTGGACC
>CAZPNH010000407.1:0-3131 GCA_964587635.1 uncultured Bordetella sp. | reverse complement strand
CCGCAGATCCGACCTGTTGGTGTCGAACCAGATGTCCCGGAACGGGGACCAGGTGCCGACCGCGCCGCCCGGGCCGCCCGGACCCTGGGGTCCGGTCGCACCGACTGCGCCTTGCGCACCCGTCGCGCCCGTACGGCCCACCGGACCGGCGATGCCCGACATCTGCGCGCCGCCTTGCGCGCCCGCATAACCGGTCGAGCCGGTGGCACCCGTCGCGCCCGTCGCACCGACCGGACCCGTCGGACCTTCGCGGCTCGGACCTTCCGCGCCCGTGCTGCCGACCACGCCTTGCATGCCCGTCATGCCGGTCGCGCCCGTCGGACCGGCAGGGCCGGCCATGCTCGCGCCTTGCGAACCCGTCGCGCCGGTCATGCCGGTCGCGCCGGTCGCGCCGGTCGCACCGGTCGGGCCCGCGCGGCCAACGACCATTCTGCCTTCACTGCCCACCGCGCCGACAGGGCCTTGTATGCCCTGCGCGCCGGTCGCGCCGGTCGCGCCTGCCGGTCCGGCAACTGCGTAGCCCATCTGGCCGGTGGCGCCGGTCGCGCCTTGCGCGCCCGTCGCACCCGTGGCGCCGGTCGCGCCGGCAGGGCCGACGTAGCTCACCGGCTGCGGCTGGTAGTACGTGTTGGGCGGGTTCGAGCTGCAGCCCGCGGCGAACAGCGCGATCACGGCGAGTGACAGCGTGCTTTTCATCATTACTGGTTTCATGGCAAATCCTTTTGTGTGGTTGAAGACAGTTGCGCACGCCATCGAATTCAGCAGCGGAATCGTGGGTGCGCTTTACGATTCGTGTGCCACGTTATGCCGGCGGCGGCGCCGGTTCCGTTCGCTGGCGCACTTAGCGCGGAGGGCGCGGCGAAAATCCCGCGCGTCTGTGCGTTCTCGCACAAAACTAGCGCCCGAGCAGTTCGCCGGCGGCCTTGAGCGATTCCACGCGGTCGAACACCACCTTGGCGATGGCCACGAGCGGCGCGCCCAGCAGCAGGCCCCACACGCCCCACAGCCAGCCGAAGAACAGCAGCGCGATGAACAGCACCGCGGCGTTCACGCGCGCGAAATGACTCTGCAGCCAGGTCATGAACGCGAAGCCGACGATGCCCGCGATCAGCAGCGAGGCGCCCGCGACGGCGAGCGCGTGCGGCAGCGAGCCGAACTGCATGTAGGCGGCAACGCAGCTGCTGAACGCGATCAGCGCCGGTCCGAGGTAGGGAACGAAGTGGAACACGCCGGCCGCCACGCCCCAGACGCCCGCCTGGTCGAGGCCGAGTGCCAGAAACGCGAGCCAGGTGAGGACAGCCATCAGGGCGTTCGATGCGAGCACGGTGAGCAGGTAGCGCTGCACCTGCGTGTCGATTTCCTCGAGGATGCGCACGGCGTCTTTCTTCGCCGACAGCGTGGGCCCGACGAGCTGCAGCAGCTTGCGCCGGAAATGCGCGCCCGAGGCCAGCAGGAAATAGGTCAGCAGCAGCACGATCGGCGCCTGGCCGACGACGGCGGCGAGCAACGCGGACTGCGCGAGCGTGTAGTCGCGCAGCCAGGTCGGAGCGGGCGCCTGAACGGCCGGTGGGCGCGTCTTTGGCTTGTCGCCGGCCTCGGCGGCGGCACCCTGCAGTTCGTTGGCGGCCTCCTGCATGTTCTGCAGCGCGGTCGGGGCGCCGGCGCGCGCGGTGCTCAGGTTCTTGCGCAGCTTGCGCGCGGCTTCGGGCATTTTCTCGATCAGCGCGGCGGCGTCGTCGCTCAGCGAATAGCCGATCCAGGAGAAGGCCGCCACCACCGTTGCGAGCACCAGCGCCGCGCCGATGCCGCGGGGGATGCGCCACGCCGCCAGCCAGTCCACCAGCGGGTGCAGCGTGTAGCTCGCGAGGATGCCGATCAGCAGCGGGATGAAGAAGCCGCGCGCGAGGTAGAGGGCGGCGATGAGCGCGAGCGCCGCCAGGATGCCGGCGGAAAGGTCGGCGCGCCCGCGCGGCGCGTCGCTCACCGGATTATTTCTTGAGGCTCATCTGGTTGGCGATGGCGGTCACGCCTTCCACGCCGCGCGCGACGGCGACGGCCTGGTCCATCTGCGCCTGGCTGTCGATGAAGCCGCTGAGCTGCACTTCGCCCTTGCGCGTGGCGACGGCGATGTCGAAGCTCTTCACGCTCGGATCCCCGAGCAGTGCCGACTTCACCTTGGTGGTGATCACCCCGTCGTCCACCGCGTTGCCCACGGTCGCCTTGCCGTCCTTCAGCGTGATGCCGTTCTCCACGCTCTTCACGCCTTCGACCAGGCGCGTGGCCGCGATGGCGCGCTCGACCTGCGCCTGGTTGTCGACGAAGCCGCTGAGCTGCACCGCGCCCTTGCGGGTCTCGACCTTGAAATCGAAGCTCTTGATGTCGGCGTCGGCCAGCAGCGCCGATTTCACCTTGGTGGTGACGACGGCGTCGTCGATCTCGGTGCCCACCGTGGTCTGCGCGGCCGGCGCAGGCGCCGGCGGCTGGTTGTTGCCGCAGCCGGCGGCCAGAACGCAGAGGGCAGCCGCGAGAAATGTTTTTTGCATGATGGAGTTCTCCATGAAAAGTGTCACCGCCCGGAAAGGTCCCACCAGTTGCGGTTGCGGCTGAAGAAATCCTCCAGCTGCCGGTCGGCTTCCTGCTTCGAGATGCCGCGCTGCTCCTGATGCCTGCCTTCGAGCTGCTCGTGGGCGCCGGCGGCGATGGCCCGCGGATCGTTGGTGAGCCGGCCCCACAGCCGCTCCGCTTTGCCGTGAAGCTGCTTCCAGAGGCCGTAAGAGCGATCCCGATTCATGCCGCATGGTGGGCCGCCTGAATTCGGCGTTCCGTACGTTGCCGTACATACAGCGCCCCGCATCGGCCCGAAGATGCCATATTCACCATGCCCGCACAGCATTCACCGAAGCAGAACCACCTCCTCGCCGCGCTGCCGGCCGCCGATTACGCGCGCCTGCTGCCCGACCTGGAGCTGGCGCCGCTCGAGCTCGGCCTGGCGCTGTACGAATCCGGCGGCCATCAGGAGTACGTGTATTTCCCCACGGCCAGCATCATCTCGCTGCTGTATGTCATGCACGACGGCTCTTCCGCGGAGATCGCCGTGGTGGGCAACGAGGGCGCGGTGGGCATCGCGCTGT
>CAZPNH010000406.1:0-3135 GCA_964587635.1 uncultured Bordetella sp. | reverse complement strand
GGTGTTCGTCACGCTCGAGGACGAGAGCGGCTGCGTCAACGTGATCGTCTGGCATGACCTGTTCGAGCGCTACCGCGCAGCGCTGCTGGGCGCACGCTTGCTGGGCGTGGAGGGCGCGATCGAGAGCGATGGCCGCGTGGTCCATCTCATCGCGCGGCGCTTTGTCGACCATACCCCGCTGCTGGCCCGCCTGCTGGGGCCGCTGGACGTCGCTTCCCACGACTTTCACTGACTTTCACAAAGCCCGGGAAAGCGGCTTTTGCGTCAACACCTTATAATCGTTTGATGAGCGAACCCATTACTGTCACCGTCGCCAAGGATCTGGAAGACCTGATCCCGACGTTCATGAAGAACCGCGCCAAGGAGCTCGAGAGCCTGCGCATCGCCGTTGCCGCCGGCGACATGGAGCAGCTGCGCCAGCTCGGCCACCGCATGAAAGGCGTGGGCAATTCCTACGGCTTCGAAAAGGTGTCGCTGCTCGGCAAGCAGATCGAAGACGGCGCGAAGAGCGGCAACCGCGCGGGCCTCGATGCTTGTATCGCGGAATACGCCGATTACCTGGCGCGGGTGTCTATCGTCTATGAGTGACCTCGCCGCCGCCCACGTCGTCCAGGACGCGTTCCGCGTGCTGGTCGTGGACGACGACCCGGACATGGCAGGATTCCTCGCCCGGCTGCTGAAGCAGCAGGGCATGCAGGCCGACACCGCCGGCGACGGCGCCGCCGCGCTGGCGATGATCGCGGCCTCGGCGCCCGACCTGGTGCTGCTCGACGTGCAGATGCCGGGCCCGGACGGCTTCGACATCTGCCGCCGGCTCAAGAGCAGCGAGGCGACCGCGCTGCTGCCCGTGGTGCTGGTCACCGCGCTCGAGGACCAGGACAGCCGCGTGCGCGGCATCGAGGCGGGCGCCGACGACTTCCTGTCCAAGCCGGTGCGCCGCGAGGAGCTGCTCGCGCGCGTGAAGACGCTGCGGCGCCTGCACGAAACGCGCAAGGAGCTGGAAGGCCGGCGCCTGGCGGCCGAGATCCAGCACAAGGAAGACATCCGCAAGGCGTTCACGCGCTACATCTCGCCGCGCCTCGCCGAACGCGTGCTGAACGAATCGCGCGGCAGCGAGGACGTGTTCCGCAACCTCTCCGACCGCGCCGCGGTGGTGGTGCTGTTCGCCGACCTGCGCGGCTTCACGCGCCTGTCGGAAACGGTGCCGGTGTCGAGCATCGTGCCGATGCTGAACGAATTCTTCACCGTGCTGACCGCGGCCGCGCACGAAAACGAAGGCACGGTGATCAGCATGGCGGGCGACAGCCTGCTGGTCGGCTTCAACGTGCCGGTGCCGCAGCCGGATGCCACCGGCCGCGCGGTCGCGACCGGCCGCGCCATGATCCAGCGCTTCGCCCCGGTGGCGGCGCGCTGGCAGGCCGAGCACGGCCTCGCGACCGGCATCGGCGTGGGCATCGAATCGGGCGAAGTCGTGGTCGGCAACGTCGGCGCGCCCAGCTTCATGAGCTATACGATCATCGGCGACCCGGTCAACGTCGCCGCGCGCCTGATGCAGACGGCGGCGGCGAACGAGATCCTCATCGGGCCCAACGCCTCCCTCTCGCTGCACGCGCTGCTGGGCCGTTCGATCCCCATCGAGCGGCGCGAAGTGGCGCTCAAGGGGAAGGCCGAGCCGGTAGCGGTGGTATCGTTGACCGTCGCACCGGCCTGAGGGCCTGGGGGGGAGGGGCGGTGAAGATCCTGATCATCGATGACGACGAGGACCTGCGGAACATCCTCGCGCATTACCTGAAGCAGGAATGGCCCGACCTGCAGGTCGAGCAATTCGACCCGCTCGAGCGCGAGATGCCGGACGCGGCGTTCCCGCTCGGCGACTACGACGTGATCATCCTCGACTACATGCTGGGCCGCGGCGACGGGCTGGACTGGCTGCAGCACTTCAAGGCGCGCGACGACTGCCCGCCGGTGCTGTTCCTCACCGGCGCCGGCAACGAGGTGATCGCCGTGCGCGCGATGAAGGCGGGCGCGGACGACTACCAGCGCAAGCAGGAACTGACGCGCGAGAAGCTGGTCACTTCCGTGCGCGAGCTCTCCAGGAGCAAGATGGAAAAGACCGTCGCGCCGGAAGTCGCCGCGCGCGCCGAGGGGCACGAGATCGGCGCGCGCATCCAGATCCCGGGGATCACGGTGCACCGGCTGATCGGCGAGGGCGGCATGTCGCGCGTGTACCTGGCGTCACGCGAGGGCGACGACGAGCCGCTGGTGGTGAAAGTCCTGCGCAGCGAGGTGACCGGCGACAAGACGGCGCTCGCGCGCTTCATCGAGGAATACAACCTGGTCGAGCGCATCCGCAGCCGCCACGTGGCGCGCATCTACGGCCACGGGCTGTCGGGCGACCTGGCCTACCTGGTGATGGAATTCTTCGACGGCGGCGACCTGAACAAGCGACTGGCGAACAAGGCGCTCGACCCGGAGGAATGCCTGAAGATCTTCCGCGAGCTGATGTTCGCGCTGGGCGACATCCACGAGCAGGGGGTCCTGCACCGGGACCTCAAGCCGCAGAACCTCATGTTCCGCTCCGACGGCAGCCTGGCGATCCTCGATTTCGGCATCGCCAAGCACGTCGACGCCATCGACCGCACCGGCCATGGGGAAATCCTCGGCACGCCGCGCTACATGAGCCCCGAGCAGGTGCGCGGCGTCGCGCTCGACCTGCGCACCGACATCTACAGCGCGGGCGTGCTGCTGTTCCAGATGCTGAGCGGCTCCCACCTGTTCGACGGCGAGACCGCGGTGGAGGTCGCGCTGCACCACCTGAACACGCAGCCGCCCGACCTGCCGGAGCACCTGGCGAGATACCAGCGCCTGCTGGACAAGCTGGTGGAGAAGGACCGCGATGCGCGCTTTCGCAACGCCGACGAAGTCATCGGCTTCCTGTCGCGCAAGTTCTACCAGGGCACCGGCGCCTTCGAGGTGGAAAAAACCACCAAACTGCACTAAGGCAGGGCCGCCCAGATCGTTTTCAGCTGCTCGGGCAGGTCCTTGGGCGAGAACGGCTTGGATATGGTGCCCACCGCGCCCAGCGTGCGCAGTTCTTCGAGTTCCCGCTGCGAGGCCTTGGCCGTGATGAACACC
>CAZPNH010000405.1:0-3137 GCA_964587635.1 uncultured Bordetella sp. | reverse complement strand
GGGCGAAGCCGCCTTTGGCGAACTCGGCGAGCACCGCCTGCTACGCCTCCGGCGCGCAGGCCACCAGCAGCCCGCCGCTCGTCTGCGGATCGGTGACGAGCTTGCGCTGCCACTCCGGCGCGCCGGCGGGCAGCAAGACGTCCTGGCCGTAGCCTTTCCAGTTGCGGTCCGAAGCGCCCGTGGCAATCCCCTGCCTGACCCACGCCAGGGCTTCCGGCATGACCGGCAGGTCGTCCAGCGCTACGCGGGCGGAGAGCTTCGAGCCGCGGCAGATTTCCAGCAGGTGGCCCGCCAGCCCGAAGCCGGTGACGTCCGTCAGCGCGTGCACTTCCGGCATCTCGGCGAGCGCCATGCCGGGCGTGTTGAGTTTGGTGGTGGATTCGAGCATCGCCGCGTAGCCCGCGTCCGACAGCTTGCCCTTCTTCAGCGCGGCGGACAGGATGCCGACGCCCAGCGGCTTGCCGAGGATCAGCACGTCGCCGGCTTTCGCGGTGGAGTTTTTCTTGATCTTCCCGGGATGGACAATGCCCAGCGCGACCAGGCCGTAGATCGGCTCCAGCACGTCGATGGAATGGCCGCCCGCGATCGGGATGCCGGCTTCGGCGCACACCGATTCGCCGCCCGCGAGGATTTTCCCGATCGCGTCCAGCGGCAGCTTGTCGAGCGGCATGCCCACCAGCGCGAGCGCGAATATCGGCCGGGCGCCCATGGCGTAGATGTCGGAGATGGCGTTGGTCGCGGCGATGCGCCCGAAGTCGTAGGGATCGTCGACGATGGGCGTGAAGAAGTCGGTGGTGGCGACCAGCGCCTGCGCGTCGTTCAGCTTGTAGACCGCCGCGTCATCGGAAGTCTCCGTGCCGACCAGCAGTTCCTTCGGAAGGCCGCGGATCGGCGATGCGGCCAGCAGTTCCGACAGCACCGCGGGCGCAATTTTGCAGCCGCAGCCGCCGCCATGGCTGAACTCAGTAAGCCGGACTTTTTCCAGAACGGATGCCATGATTCATTCTAGCCGAGGGCGCAGGTGCGGAAGCCGCAGAACACGTCGCCGCGCTCCGGCGTGTAGAAATTGCGGAAGGTCGGCCGCAACAGGCGCGCGGGGGTCGCGAAACTGCCGCCGCGCAGCACCTTGTGCGTGCCGAACCAGGGCTCCGAGTACTCCTTGTATGGATCGAGGACGAAGCCCGGATACGGATTGAACGTGGTCAAGGTCCACTCCCAGACCTGGCCATGGGCCAGATGGGAACTGGCGCACTCCCATTCAGCCTCGGTCGGCAGGCGCCGCTTGGCCCAGCTGCAATAGGCCTGCGCCTCGTTCCAGCTCACATGCCGCGCCGGTTCGTCCATCGCCAGCGGCAGCCAGCGGTCGAAGCGCCGCTGCAGCCAGTTGCCGCCCTCTCTTTTCCAGTAGCGCGGAACCGCGCCACCGGATTCGGCGTAAGCAAGGTATTGCGCATTGGTTACCGCGGAGCGCGAGATGCGGAACGGCGCGATTTCGACTTCGTGCGCCCATTTTTCATTGTCGAACACGAATCCGCCACCCGGCTTTGCGCCGAGCACAAATGTTTGGCCTTGCATTTCCAGGTCTTCACGCGAAGAAACGGAAATGGAAGAATCCGTCCCTTCATAGCCCAACGTCTGTCTGGTGTAATGAAAGGCCTCGCCGTGCATATCCTCGTGGAAAGTAGCGAGCCGCACGAAATACTGTAGCGCCCTGCTCTCCGGCTCGCGCGCCAGGCGCTCACGCACTTGTTCCAGCACTCGATCGCCGTATGCGCGCGTTGCCTTCAAATCGGGCAGCGGAAGGTCCCATCGCGTGTCGTGCGCCACGGCGGAAGAATCGTAGAGCGCGTCCGCACCCGGCAGGATCGAGTCGGCCAGCGAGTCGCCGTTGCGCCAGCGCATGCACCAGTACTCCTGGAACCAGGCTACATGGCCGATCTCCCACAGCGGCGGATTGACGATCGCCAGCTTCGGCCCGAGCAACTGTTCGCCGTCTAGGCCGGCGGTGACGCGCAATGCGCGCGCGCGGGCATCCAACAGGTCGCGTTCCAGCGAGGGAAGGTCGGCTAACATGATGCGGAGTCTAGCCCAGCCCCATGCCCCGCATATCCATCGTCACCCCCGCCCGCGCGGGCGCGCGCAACGGCAACCGCCATACCGCCCAGCGCTGGGCCGGCTTCCTGCGCGCCGCGGGACATCGCGTGTCGGTCGACACGCAGTGGAACGGCAAGCCCTGCGACCTGCTCCTTGCCCTCCACGCGCGCCGCAGCCATCCGTCCATTCTCGCCTACCGCCAGCGCTTCCCGGCCGGCCCGCTGGCGGTCGCGCTGACCGGCACCGACCTCTACCGCGACCTGCCCGCTTCGCGCGCGGCCAAGCACTCGCTTGCGCTGGCGGACAAGGTCATCGTTTTGCAGGAAGACGCTTTTCGCTTTCTGAGCCGGAAAGTCCGGAAAAAAACCCACGTCGTCCATCAATCCGCCACCCCTTCCGTCCGGCATGCGCCGACTAAAGGCAGCTTCCGCGTCGTCGTCGCCGGCCACTTGCGCGAGGTCAAGGATCCTTTCCGGACCGCGCGCGCCCTCGCTCACCTGGACCGGGATCTGGACTTGGAAGCCCTGCAGGTCGGCGACGCGCTCACGCCAAAAATGAAGGCAAAAGCGGTTGCGTTCGCCAAGCGCGAACCACGCTACCGGTGGCTCGGCGGCAGGACGCACGCGCAGACGCTGGCGTGGATCGCGCGCAGCCATCTGCTCGTCGTCAGTTCCGTCATGGAGGGCGGCGCGAACGTGATCAGCGAAGCCGCGCGCATCGGCACCCCGGTGCTCGCGTCGCGCGTTTCCGGCAACGTGGGCATGCTGGGCCGGGACTACCCCGGCTACTTCCCGCTGTTCGATGACCGCAGGCTTGCAAGACTGATCGAGCGCGCAGCCGCCGATCCGGAGTTCTACCGAAAACTCCGGAGCGCCATGGCGGCGAGACGGCCGCTGTTTGCGCCGGCGGCGGAGAGCCGGGCGCTACGCAACGCGCTGCGCATGCCTGATTGACGCTGCGGCTTCGGGGACGAACCCGCCGGCAGGCAACGCGTAGAATCCCGCCTATGAAATACGCACCGCGCCTCAGCCTGCCGGCGGAGG
>CAZPNH010000404.1:0-3138 GCA_964587635.1 uncultured Bordetella sp. | reverse complement strand
GGAAGCGCGTCATGCGCTCGGCGTCGAAATTGCCCGCCGACTTCAGGTTCGCGGCGAGCTCTGCGGCCATCTTGCCCTGCTCGAACACGCGCTCGACGATCTCGGTCACCGCCTTGACGTCCTCCGCGCTCGCCCCCTGGGCCTGGCTGCCCGCCAAGGCCTTCAGCATCGTTTCGCGCCCGAAAGTCTGGAATTGCGCCTTGACGCCGGACGTGTCGATGACCTCGGCGATCAGCTGGTCGGGATCTTTCGGGATTGGCTTAGCTGCGGCCGGCGCCGCCGCAGGCGCCGCAGCCGGACTGGCCTGTTTCGCATCGTCGGCCGCGGGCTTGGCGGCGTCCGCCGCCTTGGGCGCTTCCGCGGCGGGCTTGGCCGCCGGTTTGGCGGGAGCGGGAGCGGCCGCGCGGGGCGGGGGCGCGTCGTTCTGGAAATAGAAAAACCAGGCGCCCGCGCCGGCGAGCGCGAGCACCGCGACGCCCGCCATGATCTTGGTGCGGTTGTTCATCTCGAAAGCCATGTGCATTTCTCCCTTGTTGCCGTCCCCGTTTCAGTCCGATGATACCTGCGCAAACGGCGATGCGCGACTGCCGGATGAGCGCCGCGCCGCGGGCTTGCGGTAGACTTTATCCATGGCACAGGAACACATTCCCGCATTGAAAAAAATGGCGCTCTGCCGCGCGCTCTCCGCGGCGGAGCTCGACGCCATCGCCGCCATCGTCGAGACCAAGGACATCGCGCCCGGCAAGGAGTTGTTCCGCGAGGGCGAGCCCGGGGACGGTCTGTACCTGGTGTCGGCGGGAGAGGTCGAAGTGGTCAAGCGCGGCGCGGCCGGCGAGCATTCGCTCGCCAAGCTCGGCGCGGGCGGCGTGCTGGGCGAGATGTCGCTCGTCACCTCGGATGCGCGTTCCGCGACCGGCCGCGCGCTCGTACAGACCAGCGTGCTGCACCTGCCGGCGCACAAATTCCGCGCGCTGCAGGATTCCGGTTCGACCGCGGCGCTGAGGATCACCGCCGCGATCGCGGAAGTGCTGGCGCGCCGGCTCGCGACCATGAACGGCATGGTCATGGGACTCACCGGGGGAAGCGAGTCGACCGCCACGGGGCGTTCGCCGCTCAAGACGCAGGACCTCCGGGAGATGCACCGGACCCTGCAGGTCTGGTCGTTCTAGAAAATCGTCAGACGTTGAAGCGGAAGTGCATGACGTCGCCGTCATGCACGATGTACTCCTTGCCCTCGACGCGCAGCTTGCCCGCCTCCTTGGCGCCCACTTCGCCCTTGCAGGCGATGTAATCCTCGTAGGTCGTGACTTCGGCGCGGATGAAGCCGCGCTCGAAATCGGTGTGGATCACGCCCGCCGCCTGCGGCGCGGTGGCGCCGACCGGCACGGTCCAGGCGCGCGCTTCCTTCGGGCCGGCGGTGAAGTAGGTCTGCAGCCCGAGCAGCTTGTAGCCGGCGCGGATCACGCGCGCGAGGCCCGGCTCCGTCATCCCCATGTCGGCAAGGAAGATCTGCTTGTCCTCGTCCGGCATGTCGGCGATCTGCGATTCCATGGCCGCGCTGATCGCAACCACCGGGGCATTTTCAGTTTTCGCGCGCGCCTCGACGGCAGCGAGCAGCGGATTGTCCTTGAACCCGTTCTCAGCCACGTTGGCGACATACATCGTCGGTTTCATGGTGAGGAGGAACAGCGGCTTCAGGACGAACCGCTCCTCTTTCGACCAGTCGACCGAGCGCGCCGGCTTGCCCTGATCCAGCGCGGCCTCCGCTTTTTCTAGAACGGCGACCAGCCGCTGCGCTTCCTTGTCGCCCCCGGTCTTCGCCACCTTGGCATTCTTCGACAGATGCTTTCCCACCGCGGAAAGATCGGCGAGCGCGAGCTCGGTGTTGATGACGTCGATGTCGGAAACCGGGTCGACCTTGTTCGCCACGTGGATCACGTTGGGATCCTCGAAGCAGCGCACCACGTGCACGATGGCGTCGGTCTCGCGGATGTTGGCGAGGAACTGGTTGCCGAGCCCTTCGCCCTTGGAGGCGCCGGCGACCAGGCCCGCGATGTCGACGAACTCGACCGCGGCCGGGATGACTTTCTGCGATTTCTCGAGCGCCGCCAGCGCGCCGAGGCGCGGGTCGGGCACCTCGACGATGCCCACGTTGGGCTCGATGGTGCAGAACGGATAATTCTCCGCCGCGATGCCGGACTTGGTGAGCGCATTGAACAGCGTGGACTTGCCCACGTTCGGCAGCCCCACGATCCCGCACTTGACGCTCATTTCTTGCGGCCGGAGAACAACGAACCGAAGAGCCCCTTGCCGGCGGGTTTCTCGGGCGCGGATTCAGCCTTGGGCTCGGGTTTTTTCTCGACGGGCTTCGTCTCGACGGGCTTTTTTTCGGCCGGCTTCTGCTCGGCCGGTTTTTTCGCCGCCGGCTTTTCCTTGGCCGGCTTTTCCTTGTCGACAAAGCTGTGCAGCTTCTGCACCGCCCCCTGCATGTCGCCCGCGAGGCACAGCGGCAGCACTTCGATGCCGCGCGCGACGGCGCCATCGATGGCTTCCTTGTCTTCCGCCGACGGCCTGCCAAGCACGTACTCGGCGACCACGTTGCGGTCGCCCGGATGCCCGATGCCCAGGCGCAGGCGCCAGTAGTCGTGCGAGCCGAGCCGGTGCGAGATGTCGCGCAGGCCGTTGTGGCCGGCGATGCCGCCGCCCTGCTTCATCTTCGCCACACCCGGCGCGAAATCCAGTTCGTCATGCACGACCAGGATCTCCGCCGCCGGAATCTTGAAGAAACCGGCGAGCATCTGCACCGCGTGCCCGCTCGCGTTCATGAAGCCCTGCGGCATCACCAGCCATGCACCGTTCGTTCCCATGCGGCCGACCAGCGCCTGGTATTTGCCGTCCTTGCGCAGCGCCACGCCCGACTGCGCGGCAAAACGCTCGACCAGCCAGAAGCCGGCGTTGTGCCGCGTGCGTTCGTAGTCCTTGCCCGGATTTCCCAGGCCGACGATGAGACGGATGGCGCCGGGCAAGACTTACTTCTTCTCTTTTTTCTCGGCCTTGTCGCCGGGTTTTGCAGCGGCCGCCTTGTCGCCGCCCTTGTCGCCACCTTTCGCCTTGTCGCCGCCGGCTGCGGCCTCCGCG
>CAZPNH010000403.1:0-3140 GCA_964587635.1 uncultured Bordetella sp. | reverse complement strand
AGCACCGTCGCATCGCCTGCCGCCTCCCCCTGCGCGGGCAGCGCCTGCCGCGCGGCGGCCTGCGACAGGATCACCGTTTTCTCCACGTCGTCGGTCGCCGGCAGGCCCTCGAAGGCGCGCTGCAGCGCGTAGCCGAACTCGCGCGCCGTCTGGTAGCGCGTATCCACCTTCTTCGACAGCGCCCTTGCGACCACGCCGTCGAACAGCGGCGACAGCGTCGAGTTGAGGGACGAGGGCAGCGGCGGCTCCTCGCTGATGATCTTCTTGGCGATGCCCCAGGTGCCGACGCCGGTGAACGGCTTGCCGCCGGTGAGGAATTCGTAAAGGATCACGCCCGCCGAGAAGATGTCGGTGCGCCGGTCGATGGCGCCCGCCTGGATCTGCTCCGGCGACATGTAGGCGGGCGTGCCGATCACCGAGCCGGCCTGCGTGCGCTCGGACACAGTGCGCTCCAGGTCGGTGATGCGCGCCACGCCAAAGTCGGTGAGCTTCACGCGTCCCTGCGAATCGATCATCACGTTGGCCGGCTTGATGTCGCGGTGGATGATGCCGGCCTCGTGCGCGAAGTGCAGCGCCTCGCACAGCTCGCCCATGATGTGCACCGCCTCCTTCAGCTCGAAGCGCTCCTTGGCGTCGAAGAAGGTCTTGAGCTCGCGGCCCTTGACGAACTCCATGACGATGTAGGCGACATCGCCCTCCTCGGCGAAATCGAACACCTGCACGATGTTGGGGTGGTTGAGGCGCGCCACCGCCTGCGCCTCGCGCTTGAAGCGGGTCGAGTATTCGCGGGCGGAATCCGAATCGAGCGCGCTCTTGAGGATGGTCTTGATCGCGACCTTGCGGTGCAGCCGCGTGTCCTTACCCTCGTAGACGACGCCCATCGCGCCCTCGCCGAGGACGCGCTCGATGTCGTAGCGCCCGATGCGTTTCAGGTCGGCGGTCTCGGCCATGGCGCGGGGATTATCGCAGGGCGGCGAGCACCGCGCTGCCCATGGCCGCCGTGCCAACTTTTTCGCAGCCGGGAGACCCGGCCGGCTGGAAAATGTCCGCCGTTCTTTTGCCCGCGGCCAGCACCGCGCGCACCGCGCGCTCGATCCTCGCCGCGTCTTCCTCGCGGCCGAAACTGTGGCGCAGCAGCATGGCCGCCGAAAGGATGGCGGCGAGCGGGTTGGCGATGTCCTTGCCGGCGATATCGGGCGCCGAGCCGTGAACAGGCTCGTAGAGCCCCTTATTCCCATCCCCGATGGACGCGGAAGACAGCATGCCGATCGAGCCGGTCAGCATGGCCGCGGCGTCCGACAGGATGTCGCCGAACATGTTGGGCGCGAGGATCAGGTCGAACTGCCTGGGCGCGCGCAGCAGCTCCATGGAAGCCGCGTCCACGTACAGATTGCGAAATTCCACGTCCGGGTACTGCCTGGCGATGCGCTGCACCGTCTCACGCCACAGCACCATGGTCTCCAGCACGTTGGCCTTGTCCACCGAGCACAGCTTTTTCCGGCGCCCGCGCGCGGCATTGAAGCCCACGTGCGCGATGCGCTCGATCTCGGGCTCGCTGTAGCGCATGGTATTTACGCCTTCCCTCACCCCGTCGGCGTTGGTGCTGATGCCGCGCGGCGCGCCGTAGTAGATGTCGCCGTTCAGTTCGCGCAGCACCATCAGGTCCAGGCCCTCGACCAGTTCCGGCTTGAGCGAGGACGCCGCCAGCAGTTCGGGAAACAGCACCGCGGGACGGAAGTTGGCGTAGAGCCTGAGTTCGCGCCGCAGGGTGAGCAGGCCGAGCCCGGGACGCAGGTGGCGCGGGCCGAGTTCGTCGCCGGGCAGGCCGACCGCGCCGAACAGGATGGCGTCGGACTGCTTCGCCAGCTCGAAGGTTTCGGGCGGCAGCGGCACGCCCGCCGCCTTGACGCCCTCGCCGCCGATCGGCGCCTCGGTGAACGTCGCGCTGCTGCCGGCAACCGCCTTGAGCACGCGGACCGCCTGCGCGGTGACCTCCTTGCCGATGCCGTCGCCCGGCAGGACTGCGATGTCCATCGTTCGCTCCCCCTTCAGCGACCGTCCAGCACCTCGTTCAGCAATGCCGCGAGGCGCACGCCGGCTTTCCTGATCTGCCGTTCGATGACCGGTGCCGCAGCCGCAGTGTACCTGTCCCCGATTTCCACCGGCTGCGGGACGCGCGAATCGCAGCTGAATCCCGGAATATTGCCGTAGACGACGGTGCGCGCCACGGCATTCGATTCGCGCATCCATGCCTCCACCGGGCCTGCGGCCCAGGCCGCCCGATCGCCCGCGGAGATCGGCGCGCCGGTGATGGCCGCCTCGCCGCCGCGCTCGGCGATGAGCTCCACCAGTTGCTCGTCCCAGAGGGCGTGCAGGTTGAGCGGGCCGCGCCGCCCTTCGGTCTGGCCGAAGAACACCACGGCGACCGTGTTGCCGCCCCGGTCGTGGTGGTCGGCCGCGTGCAGCGGCTGGTGGATGTCGCCGGCGAGGTGCACCACCCACTTCAGCGCCTCGTTGCGGTCGCGCCGCGGCCGGGCGCGGTCCCGGAGGATGTCGAGCTGCTGCTCCAGCCGTCCTGATGCGCAGTTGCCGCGCGGGCATACCTTTTCGCGCGGCGCTTCCCCGCACAACGGCAGGTTGTCGTAGTGCCACTGGGAATATTTCTTCGACCAGGGCTGGTCGCGGATCTCGTCCGCCCAGCTGGCGACTTCGCCCAGCGTGCGGCGGCCCGAGGGCGAGTGATCGCCGAGACGGTCGTTGGCGAGCAGCGCGGCGACTTCGCGCGCCGCCTGCGGGCTCAGCAGCGACTGCGCGATGTCGCCCACCATGCGGTGCCCTTCCGGGCCCCAGGCGAACGCGCCCTGGATGAAGGCAAAAAGAGAAAGTAAAACTGCAAACCGCGCGTGGCGCAAAACAACTACGCCGCCGCGCGATCGGCGCGGCGGCGCTCGTGTTCCTTCAGGTGGCGCTTCCTCAGCCGGATGGACTTCGGCGTGATTTCCACCAGCTCGTCGTCGGCGATGAATTCCACCGCGTATTCCAGCGTCAGGCCGATGGGCGGCACGAGGTCGATCGCCTCGTCCTTGCCCGAGGCGCGGATGTTGGTGAGCTGCTTGGTACGGATCGGGTTCACCACCAGG
>CAZPNH010000402.1:0-3154 GCA_964587635.1 uncultured Bordetella sp. | reverse complement strand
CTGCGCGAAGGCGAGCGTGATCATGATGAAGTACACGCCGCGCGTGCGCAGCGACACCGCGCCGATGGCGAGCGCGGCGAGGCCCGAGGCGAGCGCCGCCGCCGGCCAGCCGAACCAGGCGCTGGACAGGCCTTCGGCGAGCGCGATGCTGGCGACGTAGGCGCCGGTGCCGACGAACGCGGCGTGGCCGAAGGAGACCATGCCGCCGTAGCCGAGCACCAGGTTGAGGCTGGTGGCGGCCAGCGCGGTGATGAGGATGCGGCTGGCGAAGCTGATGTAGAAGGACTGATCGCCGGCCTTGAGCGCCAGCGGCAGGGCAATGGCGAAGGCAAGGACGAAAAGAACCCTGCTCATGCGCGCGCCGGGAACAGGCCCTGCGGTTTGAAGAACAGGATCACGGCCATCACCAGGTAGATCATCACCGAGGCGAGGGACTGCCCCGCCGCGCTGGCGAACTGCGGCGGCAGCACCAGGCCGAACAGGTGCGGCAGGAAGGTGCGGCCCACGGTGTCCACCATGCCGACCAGGATCGAGCCCACCAGCGCGCCGCGGATCGAGCCGATGCCGCCGATGACGATCACCACGAAGGCGAGGATGAGGATGCTTTCGCCCATGCCCACCTGCACCGCCAGCAGCGGCGCGAGCATCGCGCCCGCCACCGCGCACAGCGCGGCGCCCGCGCCGAACACGAGCGTGAACAGGCGCGGCACGTTCACCCCCAGCGCCTGCGCCATCTCGCGGTTGGAGGCGCCGGCGCGCACCTGCATGCCGACGCGCGTCTTCGCCACCACCAGCCACAGCAGCAGCGCGACCGCGGCGCCGACGGCGATGATGAGCAGGCGGTAGGCCGGGTAGGGCATGCCGGGCAGCAGCTCGACCGGGCCCGCCAGCGAGGCGGGCATTGACATCGGCGCGTCGTTGCCGAAGAAAATGCGCACGGCTTCGTTCAGGATCAGGATCAGCGCGAAGGTGGCCAGCACCTGCGACAGGTGGTCGCGCGCGTACAGCGTGCGCAGCAGCGTGACTTCCAGCGCCATGCCGAGAATCGCGGTCGCCGGGATCGCCAGCAGCACGCCCAGCGGGAAGGAGCCCGTTACCTGCACCAGGCTGGCGGCGAGGAAGGCGCCCAGCATGTAGAGCGAGCCGTGCGCCAGGTTGATCATGTCCATGATGCCGAACACGAGCGTCAAGCCCGCCGCGAGCAGGAACAGCATCAGGCCGAACTGCAGGCCGTTCAGGGCCTGCTCAAGAACTAAAACCACTACTTCATCGCACAGTCTTGGACGTAGGCGTCGCCGCGGTCTTTGAAAATGGTGGCCACGGTCTTGTTGACGAGGCGCCCCTGGCTGTCCTTGCCGATGACGCGCAGGTAGTAGTTCTGGATCGGGTAGTGGTTGGTGTTGAACTTGAAGGCGCCGCGCGTAGACGCGAAGCGGGCCGCCTTGAGCGCCTTGCCGAGGGCTTCCTTGTCGTCCAGCCTGCCTTTCACGTCGCGCACCGCGGCGTCGATCAGCAGCGCGGTGTCGTAGCCCTGCGAAGCGAACACGGAGGGCAGGCGCTTGTATTCCTTCTCGAACTCGGCGACGAATTTCCGGTTGGCCGGGTTGTCCAGGTCAAGCGCCCAGTGCGCCGTGTCGAACAGGCCCAGCATCGCGTCGCCCACCGGACGGATCACGTCCTGGTCGGAGCCGAAGCCCGGCGTGATCAGCGTGATGTCCTTGGACATGCCCGAGGCGACGAACTGCTTGATGAAATTGATGCCCATGCCGCCGGGCAGGAAGATGTACAGCGCCTCGGGTTTCGCCGCGCGCACCTGCGCGAGCTCGGCGGCGAAATCGAGCTGGCCGAGCTTGGTGTAGACCTCGTCGGCGATCTTGCCCTTGTAGAAGCGCTTGAAGCCCTCCAGCGAATCCTTGCCGGCCTGGTAGTTGGGCGCGATCAGGTAGACGCTCTTGTAGCCCTTGTCGGTGGCGTGCTTGCCGGCGGCCTCGTGGTAGGCGTCGTTCGGCCAGGCCACGGCGAAGAAGTAGGGGTTGCACTGCTTGCCGGCGAGCGGCGAGGGCGCGGCGTTCGGGCTGACGTAGTACAGCTTGGCGTCGAAGGCGAGCGGCGCCGCGGCGAGCATGATGTTGGAGTAGACGATGCCGGTGAGGAAATCCACCTTGTCCAGCTTGACGAATTTCTCCGCGAGCTGGCGGCCGACGTCGGGCTTGAACTGGTCGTCGCCGATGAGCACGTCGGCCGGCAGGCCGCCCATCTTGCCGCCGTTCAGCTTGAGCGCGAGCTGGAAGCCGTCGCGGATTTCGATGCCGATCGCGCCGGCCGGGCCGGACAGCGTCGAGACGAAGCCGATTTTCACGCTGGAGGCCGCGTGGGCGGGCGCCGCCGAAAGCAACGAGGCCGCTGCGAGCGAAGCAAGGGTGAGGCGCAGCATGGAATCTCCTTGAGGTTTGAAGGGAATTCTACTCCAAGGTGCTATGCTAAATCATGCCGTTCCGGGCCCGAGATCCGCACGCCGCGCCGCTGGCCGCGCACCCCGACGCTGCGTCGGTGAAGCGGCGCGCACTCGAACTGGGCGCGGACCTCGCCGGCATCGCGAGCGCCGCGACGCTCAATGCGTTTCCGCCCGATCCGCGCTGGCCGCAGACGCCCGACCGCATCTCGCCCTACGTGAAGAGCGTGATCGTGCTGGTGCAGCGCATCCCGGCGGGCGCGTTCCGCGCCCGCATGAACGAGCCGGTGCAGTACATGGACATGCTGGTGCTGCGCAAGATGGACAAGGTGGCCTTCCGCCTCGCGAGCGAGCTGGAGCGTGCGGGCCATCCGGCCTTCGTCACCGCCGCGCAGGAAACCGACTGGAACTACAAGAAGGCCTCCTACGGCCGGCTTTCCACGCGCCACCTCGGCGTCGAAGCGGGCCTGGGCACGCTCGGGCTGGAAGTCAACATCCTCACGCCGGAATTCGGGCCGCGCATCTATCTCACCGGCATTCTTACCGAACTTGAACTGGAACCTGACCAGCGCATCACCGAGCAGGTGTGCATCGGTGAATCCTGCAGCCGCTGCCTGCATTCCTGCCCGGCGGACGCGGTCCAGCATTTCGGCATCGACAAGCGCAACTGCGCCACCGAGGCGCAGGAGTTCGGCTTCATGA
>CAZPNH010000401.1:0-3155 GCA_964587635.1 uncultured Bordetella sp. | reverse complement strand
TATAGACGCCCTTCAGGTCGGCGAAGCTGATGTCCTCGTCGATCCACAGCCCCTCCACCTGGTGGAACATCGGCGAGTGGGTCGCGTCCGAATCCACGCGGTAAGTGCGGCCCGGCGCGATCACCTTGATGGGCGGCTTGTGCATCCGCGCGTAGCGCACCTGCATCGGGCTGGTGTGCGTGCGCAGCAGGAGCGGCAGGCCCTCGGCGTCGTTCATGTCGACGTAGAAAGTGTCCTGCATCGAGCGCGCCGGATGGTTCTCCGGATTGTTCAGCGCGGTGAAGTTGTACCAGTCGGTCTCGATTTCCGGGCCGTCGGCGACGTCGAAGCCGATGGAGCCGAAGATTTCCTCGATGCGCTGCCAGGTGCGGCTGATGGGATGCAGGCCGCCGCGGCCGCGGCCGCGGCCGGGCAGCGTCACGTCCAGCGCCTCCTCGGCGAGGCGCGATTCGAGCTTGGCCAGCGCAAGGCCCGCGCGCCGGCTCTCGAGCGCGGCTTCGATGCGCTCCTTGGCGGCATTGATCTTCTGACCGGAGGATTTGCGCTCCTCGGCGCCGAGGGAACCCAGCTGCTTCAGCAGCGCGGTGAGCTCCCCGGTCTTGCCGAGAAACTTCGCCTTGGCGTTCTCGAGCGACGCCGGGTCGGCGGAGGCGGCGAACTCCGCGACGGCGCGGCTAACTATTTCTTCGAGATTGTTCAGTGCGCAAGGCTTGCCTTGATCTGGCCCGCGATTTTGGCGAACGCGGGCTTGTCGAGCACCGCCAGGTCGGCCAGCACCTTGCGGTCGATCTCGATCTTGGCTTTCTTCATGCCCGCCATGAAGGCGCTGTAGCTCATGCCCAGCTCCCTGACGGCGGCGTTGATGCGCGTGATCCAGAGCGCGCGGATGACGCGCTTCTTGTTGCGGCGGTCGCGGTAGGCGTACTGCCCCGCCTTCATCACCGCTTCCTTGGCGACGCGGAACACGTTGCCGCGGCGGCCGCGGAAGCCCTTGGCCTTCTTGAGGACCTTCTTGTGGCGCGCGTGCGCCGTTACTCCGCGTTTGACTCTTGGCATGGCGCGCTCCTCAGCCCGAGTACGGCAGCATCGAGCGGACGGCCCGCTTGTCGCTGTCGTGAACGTTGGTGGTGCCGCGCAGCTTGCGCTTCGTCTGCGTCGACTTCTTGGTCAGGATGTGGCGCTTGAACGCCTGCCCGCGCTTGATCGAGCCGCCCGGGCGGACCTTGAACCGCTTCGCGGCGGACTTCTTCGTTTTCATCTTCGGCACAGCAATGCTCCTGTTGATTACCCCGCCGTGGCGGGTTTTGTTTCGTCCTTCTTCGCTTCCTTGGGCGCCTTGGGCGCTTTTTCCGCCGCCGGTTTTTTCGGCCCCTTCACCGGCACCACCTTCTTCTTGGGCGCCAGCACCATCACCATCTGCCGGCCTTCGAGCCGGGGAAACTGTTCGATGATCGCCACCGGTTCCAGGTCCTTGCGCACCCGCTCCAGCAGCCGCACGCCGAATTCCTGGTGCGCCATTTCGCGGCCGCGGAAGCGCAGCGTCACCTTCACCTTGTCGCCTTCCTCGAGGAACTGCACCAGCTTGCCGACCTTGATCTTGTAGTCGCCCTCATCGGTGCCGGGGCGGAACTTGATTTCCTTGACCTGGATCTGCTTCTGCTTGAGCTTGGCCTCGTGGGCCTTCTTCTGCTCGCGGTAGCGGAACTTGCCGTAGTCCATCAGCTTGCACACCGGCGGTACCGCCAGCGGCGCGATCTCGACCAGGTCCACGTTCTGCTCTTCCGCCATCTTCAGGGCATCGGCGACCGCCACGATGCCCAGTTGATCGCCGTTTTCCGCAACGAGCCTCAGCTGCGGCGCGGTGATCTCCCCGTTGATGCGTTGCGCTCTATCGAGTGCGATGGGTGAAAACTCCTCTTCTCGTCAAAAAAAGCGGCTGTGCCGCTACGCGCGCGCCTCGTTGCCGAGGCGCTCGATGAAGGCGTCGAGAGCCATGGCCCCCAGGTCTTCACCGCTGCGCGTGCGCACAGCCACGCTTCCAGCCTGCTTTTCCTTTTCGCCGACCACCAGTTGGTAGGGCAGCTTTTGCAGGCTATGTTCCCGAATTTTATAGGAAATTTTCTCGTTTCGCAAATCGCTTTTGACGCGAAAACCGGCCTTCCGCAGGCGCGCGGCCACCGATTCGGCGTACTCGGCCTGGTCCCCGGTGATGCACAGGACCACGGCCTGCTCCGGGGCGAGCCAGACCGGGAAGGCACCGCCGAAGTGCTCGATCAGGAGGGCCATGAAGCGCTCCATCGAGCCGATGGTCGCCCGGTGCAGCATGACCGGGGTCTTGCGGGTGTTTTCCGCCGTCACGTACTCGGCGCCCAGGCGCTCGGGGAGGTTGAAGTCGACCTGCATGGTGCCGCACTGCCAGACCCGGCCGATGGCGTCCTTGAGGGAGTACTCGATCTTCGGGCCGTAGAAGGCGCCCTCGCCCGGCGACAGTTCGTAGGGGCAGCCCGAGGCCTGCATGGCTTCGATGAGCGCCTTCTCGGCCTTGTCCCAGGCCTCGTCCGAGCCGATGCGCTTGTCCGGCCGCAGGGCGACCCTGTAGATGATGTCCTTGAAGCCGAAATGATCGTAGACCTTCTGCACCAGCGCCGTGTACGCGACGCACTCGGGCAGGATCTGCTCCTCGGTGCAGAAGATATGGCCGTCGTCCTGCGTGAAGCCCCGGGTGCGCATCAGGCCGTGCAGCGCGCCCGAGGGCTCGTTGCGGTGGCAGGAGCCGAATTCGCCGTAGCGCAGCGGCAGGTCCCGGTAGCTCTTCACGCCCTTCTTGTAGATCAGGATGTGGCCCGGGCAGTTCATCGGCTTGAGCGCGTAGTCGCGCTTCTCCGACTCGGTGAAGAACATGTTGTCGCGGTAGTTCTGCCAGTGGCCGGTGGTCTCCCACAGGCTGCGAGGGAGCACCATCGGGCCGCGCACCTCCTGGTAGCCGCTGTCCTGGTACACCTTGCGCATGTACTGCTCGAGCTGCTGCCAGAGCGTCCAGCCCTTGGGGTGCCAGAACACCATGCCCGGCGCATCCTCTTCGATGTGGAAGAGATCGAGCTGGGCGCCCAGGCGCCGGTGATCGCGCTTTTCCGCCTCCTCCAGCATCTTCAGGT
>CAZPNH010000400.1:0-3167 GCA_964587635.1 uncultured Bordetella sp. | reverse complement strand
CGCCATGCCGTACCAGTCCGGCACCACCAGGCGCAGCGGCGCGCCGTGCTGCGGCGGCAGCGGATGGCCGTTCATGGCGTAGGCGACCAGCACGTCGCCGCGCAGCGCCTCCACGGGGGTCAGGCTGCGCGAGAACGTATGCTCGATGCCGCGGTCTATACCGATATCGGCGCCATGAAATACGATTTCTCGCGCGGATGGTTTTACTTCCGCTTCTTCCAGCAGATGCGCGAGCGGCACCCCGGTCCATTCGGCGGTCGACACGCCCTCCTCCAGCCAGGGCATGGACGGATAGCGCGGCGAGGTCTGCCCGCGGCCGTTGCCGGCGCACTCCATCGTCACTCGCACCGTTTTGGCGCGCATGCGCCGCAAATCCGCAACGCCGAGCGCGCGCGGCTTCGCGACCAGTCCGTCAATGCGCAGTTTCCAGGTAGCGGCATCCGCCGCCGGGATGTCGAAATGGATCAGCAGGTAGTGCAGGCCGGCCGGCGTCAGGTCGTAGCGCAGGGCTTCCAGCGGCATGCCGCTGTTGCGCGAGGCGAGCGCGAGTTCCTCGCGCGTGTAGCGCCCGACGATCGGGGGCCTGCGGCTTTCTGCGGCCAACGGCGATTCTCCCTCTGCTGCCAGAGCGGAGAATTCTATAATGGCCGCAACGATGGATCTTGAGCAGTTTCTCAGCACCGTTCCGCGCGGCGACCTCTGGGTCTTCGGTTACGGCTCGCTGATGTGGCAGCCGGATTTTCCGTATGCCGAAAGGAAGAGCGCGCGGGTGCACGGCTACCACCGCGCGCTGTGCATCCTGTCGAGCCGCTACCGCGGCACGCCGGAGAAGCCCGGCCTGGTCATGGGACTGTGCCGCGGCGGGTCGTGCTGGGGCATCGCCTTTCGCGTGCAGGCCGGCCTGGCGAAGCAAGTGCTCGACACCCTGTGGAAACGCGAGATGCTTAACAACGTGTACCTGCCAACGTTCGTGCCGCTCGCCCTGCCCGGCACGCAGCGCATCCGGGCGCTCGCCTTCGTCGCCGATACGACGCATCGCCAGTTCGTGGGCGAACTCGACGTCAACGGCCGCGCGCGCCTGGTGGCGCAGGGCGTCGGCCAGCGCGGCCGCTGCGTGGATTACATCCGCAATACGCTGGAACACATGCGCGAGCTGGGTCTGCAAGATCCGCGTCTTTCGCGCATCTTCCACGCGGCCCTCGATCTCTCTACCGACAAGAAGCCGAAATGACCGCCCCGCTCTGGCCGGCGACATTGCACCACCTGCGGCGCGACAGCGCCGATGCGGCGCAGCTTGCGCGCTTCTACGGCGAGCTGCTCGGCGACCGGGTCGAGCCGATCGCCGGCGGGGAATGGCTGGTGGCCGGACGCGGCCGCGTTCTCGTCGTCGGCAAGGGCGACAAAGGCGCGGTGCCCTATTTCTCCATCGCGATGCGCGATGCGGCGCATCTCGATGCCTACCGCCGCGAGCTGGAGCGGCGCGGCGTCGCCTGCGAGGCTTCACCCTCGCCGCTGTTCGCGCCGGGCGCGTTCGCCGTCGCCGATCCGGACGGCAGGCGCGCGGTGTTCGGCCTTCCCGTTGCCATATCCGCGGCTGATGGCGGAACCGCCGGGCGCCTGCAGCACTTCGTCTGCGCGAGCACGCGGCTGGAGGAGATGATGCGCTTCTACCGCGATGCGCTCGGCATGCTCGAGTCGGACCGCGTGCTGGAGAACGGCGCCGTGGCCGCCGCCTTCCTGCGCTCGGACCCCGAGCACCACAGCTTCGCCGCGTTCCGCGCGCCCGAGTCGCGCGCGGACCATCACTGCTACGAAACCGCGAGCTGGAACGACATCCGCGACTGGGGCGACCGCATGGCGCAGCTGCGCATACCGCTCTGGTGGGGACCGGGGCGGCACGGCCCGGGCAACAACCTGTTCTTCATGATCGAGGATCCCGACGGCCACAAGGTGGAGTTCTCCGCCGAACTCGAGCGGGTACCGCGGGAAACGGCCTACCGCACCTGGCCGCACGAGCAGCGCACCCTCAACCTCTGGGGCTCTGCCTGGATGCGGAGCTGATTCTTTCGATCGCCTGTTCGAGCCGCGCTCTTTGCGTCCCGAAGTTCAGCCGGACGAAGCGCGCATCGCCGAACTGGGAGCCGGGCGACATCGCGACGCCGTGCTCCAGGAAATGCTGGTAGGGATCGGGCACGCCAAGGCCTGAAGCGTCGATCCAGGCAAGATAAGTCGCCTCGACATGGGCCATGCGCAATCCGGACATGGCCGAAATTTCACGCTCCAGCAGGTCGCGGTTGCCGCGCAGGTAATCCATCTGCGCCGCCAGCCAGTCGCCGCACTCGCGGTACGCCGCCAGCGAAGCCTCATAGCCGAACACCGAAGGATCGTGCACCGTGGCGTGAAAATCGGCGGAAAACGCGCGCCTCAGCCCGGCATCCTCGATGATGGCGAAAGCGCAGCCCGCCCCAGGGAAGCCGAAAGCCTTGTTGGGCGAAATCAACGTCACCGTCCGGCGCGACACGTCCGGCGAAATGCTGGCGATCGGCACGTGCGGCTTGCCCCGGTCGAGGAGGATGTCGGCATGGATCTCGTCCGAGCAGATGACGAGGTCGTGCTTTCCGGCAAACGCGCCCAGCCGCGCCAGTTCCTCGAGCGTGAAGATCGTTCCGCCCGGATTCTGCGGATTGCACAGGAACAGCAGCCGCGACGCCGGCTTCACGGCAGAAGCCAGAAACGCTTCATCCCACACCCAGCGCCCTTTCTGCAGCACCAGCGGCACGTCGGTGTGGGCGCGCTGCGCCAGCACCAGCGAGCGCTTGAGATGGTGGTAGACCGGCGTGGGCACCAGCGCGTGCTGGTCCGGGCGCGTGAGATGGCGCGCGGCGAGGTGCAGGCCGGGAACCACGCCCGAAACGAAAACCACCCAGTCCGGTTCGACCCGCCAGCCGTACAGGCGCTGCATGCGCTCTATCACCGCGGTGCGCAAGGCATCGGGCTGCACGCTGTAGCCGAACACGCCGTGCGCCACCCGGCGCGCCATCGCCTCAAGAACCGCGGGCGGCGCGCGGAAATCCGTATCCGCCACCCAGAGCGGAATGACGTCGTCCGGATAGCGTTCCCAGCGCGTGCTCCAGGTGCCGCGCCGCTCGACCGGCAGATCGAAGTCG
>CAZPNH010000399.1:0-3170 GCA_964587635.1 uncultured Bordetella sp. | reverse complement strand
CGCCGTCGCCGAAGCCAACATGAAGCGGCTGCTCGACCTGGGATACCTCGACGCCAACGCCGTGCGCTACACGCTCGGCCAGATCGCCGAGGAGCAGAAGGACTGGCCGCGCGCGATCGAGTGGTACAAGAGCGTGCAGCGCGGCGAACTGCTGCTGCCCTCGCGCATGCGCGTGGCCTATGCGATCGCCAAGCAGGGCAAGCTGGACGAGGCACGCGCCTACCTGCACGGCGTCCCCGTGACCAGCGAATCGCAGCGCGTGCAGCTGCTCATGGCGGAATCCCAGCTGCTGCGCGAGGCGAACATGAACCGCGAAGCCTTCGATCTGCTGAACCAGGCGCTGCAGAAGACCCCCGACCAGCCGGACCTGCTGTACGACATCGCGCTTACCGCGGAGAAGCTCGACCGCTTCGATGTGCTCGAATCGAGCCTGAAACGGCTGATCGAGGTCAAGCCGGACCACGCGCACGCCTACAACGCGCTCGGCTACTCCTTCGCCGAACGCAACGTGCGGCTGCCCGAGGCGAAGCAGCTCATCGAAAAGGCGCTCGAAATCTCGCCCGAGGATTTTTTCATCGTCGACTCGCTGGGCTGGGTGCTGTACCGCATGGGCGACCTGAAAAGCGCGGCGGTGCAGCTGCGGCGCGCCTGGGAAGGCCGTCCGGACGGCGAGATCGGCGCGCACCTGGGCGAAGTGCTCTGGGAACTCGGCCAGCGCGACGAAGCGCGGCGCATCTGGCAGGAAGCGGCCAAGACGAGCCCCGAGAACGACACGCTGCAGAAGACCTTGAAGCGCTTCACCCCCTAGGCTAAAACCACCGTGCGAAGCCTCCGCGCCGCCGCGGCCACGATGCTGCTTGCGGCGTGCGCCGCGCCGGGTTTCCAGCTGCCCGCCAGCGACGTGGAGTTCGAGCTGGCCGGCCGCATCGCCATGAAGTACCGGGACGAAGCGGCGAGCGGCAACATCGCCTGGCGCCACGGCCTGAAGGACGACGAGCTGCTGCTGACCTCGCCGCTCGGCCAGGGGCTCGCGCGCCTCGCGCGCTCCGGCGAGGAAGTCACCCTCACGACGCAGGACGGACGCGAATACAAGGCGGCCGATGCGGAATCGCTCACCGAGCAGGTGCTCGGCTTCCGGCTGCCGCTGGCAGGCCTCGCGGACTGGGTGCGTGCGCGTCCGGCGCCGGGCCCCGCGGTCACACGCAGGGATACGGAAGGGCGCTTCGCCCAGATCGAGCAGTTCGGCTGGAAAGTGGAATACCTCGAGTACGCCGGCAAACTGCCGTCGCGCCTCAATCTCAGCTACCCGGGGGTGCAGCTCAGGCTGGCGATCGCCGAATGGAAGTGAGTCCGTCCCTGCAGTGGTTCGCGGCGCCGGGCAAGCTGAATCTGTTCCTGCACGTGCTGGGGCGCCGCACCGAGGGGCCCAATGCAGGCATGCACGAGCTGCAGACCGTGTTCCGGCTGATCGACCGCTGCGACCGCGTCGGAATCGCCGTGCGCGACGACGGCGAGATCCGGTTTTCGGGCGCTTTCGGCGACGAAAACCTCTGCGTGAAAGCGGCCAGAACCCTCAAGAACGAAACCCGGTCGCCTCTGGGATGCAACATCGCGCTGGAAAAAACGCTGCCGGTCGGGGGCGGGCTGGGCGGCGGCTCGTCCGATGCCGCGACGGTGCTGCTGGTTCTGAACCGGCTCTGGCGGCTGAACCTGAAACGGCAACAACTCATGGCGACGGGCCTGCGCCTGGGCGCCGACGTGCCGGCATTTCTGTACGGCCGCAGCGCGGTTGGCGGGGGGGTCGGCGAGCGCCTTGAGGGGCTTGATTTGGGGCCCGCCTGGTACCTCGTTTTGACGCCCCAAGTATCGGTTTCCACGAAGGAAATCTTCTCCGACGGCGCGTTGACACGGGATACGAAACCGCTCACAATGGCGCCCTTTTTGCCGGGGCAGGGCCGCAATGATCTCGAGCCGATCGCGCTGCGCCGATATCCCGAGATCGCGGAACAGCTCGCGTGGCTGAGAAAGAGTTGTCCGCAAGCGCGCATGACCGGTTCGGGCGCCTGCGTGTTCGCCGAATTTACCCGGCAGGAGGATGCGGTTGCCCTGCACGGCCAGTTGCCGGCGGCGATGCGGGGCTTCGTCGCGCAGGGACTCGAGTTGCACCCACTACATGACTGGGCAGATTAATTTGGGGCGTCGCCAAGCTGGTCTAAGGCACCGGATTTTGATTCCGGCATTCCTAGGTTCGAATCCTAGCGCCCCAGCCATATCCATCACATGAATCCGCTCACTCCTCACGCCGCGATGGACCGCCTGATGGTGTTCTCGGGCAATGCCAACCCGCGCATGGCGCAGGACGTGGCCAAGCACCTGAACATGTCGCTCGGGCGCGCGGTGGTCGGCAAGTTCTCCGACGGCGAGGTGATGGTCGAGATCATGGAGAACGTGCGCGGCAAGGACGTGTTCGTGCTGCAGTCCACCTGCCAGCCGACTAACGACAACCTGATGGAGCTCATGGTGATGGTGGACGCGCTCAAGCGCTCCTCGGCCGCGCGCGTCTCGGCCGCCATTCCGTATTTCGGCTACGCGCGGCAGGACCGCCGCCCGCGCTCGGCGCGCGTGGCGATCAGCGCCAAGGTGGTGGCCAACATGCTCACCGCGGCCGGCGTCTCGCGCGTGCTGACGATGGACCTGCACGCCGACCAGATCCAGGGTTTTTTCGACATGCCGGTGGACAACATCTACGCCGCGCCGGTGCTGCTGGGCGACGTCTGGAAGCAGGGCTACGACAACCTGATCGTGGTCTCCCCCGACGTGGGCGGCGTGGTGCGCGCCCGCGCGCTCGCCAAGCGGCTCGAATCGGACCTGGCGATCATCGACAAGCGCCGCCCGCGCGCCAACGTGTCGGAAGTCATGAACGTGATCGGCGAGGTGAAGGACCGCACCTGCGTGATCATGGACGACATGGTGGATACCGCGGGGACGCTGTGCAAGGCGGCCGAGGTGCTCAAGGCCGAGGGCGCGAAGAAGGTCGTCGCCTACTGCACGCACGCGGTGCTCTCGGGCGACGCGGTCAAGCGCATCGCCGCCTCGGACATGGACGAACTGGTGGTCACCGACACCATCCCGCTGCGCGCGGATGCGCTTGCCTGCAAGAAAATCCGCAG
>CAZPNH010000398.1:0-3174 GCA_964587635.1 uncultured Bordetella sp. | reverse complement strand
TTTCTCCCGCGATGACCGAGATCGAGGCGTGCTACGTGGTGCACAAGGATTCGGCGCTGCAATCCGCCGGGCAGGTCGATGCGCCGGGAATCCGCATTTCCGTGCCCGACAAGGCAGGCTACGAGCTGTACCTGACGCGAACGCTGCGCAACGCCACGCTGCTGCGCTCAAGGGGCACGCCGGCGTCGGTCAGCCTCTTCAACGAACGGCGCGCGGACGTGCTGGCGGGGCTGAAGCCCGCGCTGCTCGAATCCATGGGCAACATTCCCGATGCGCGGTTCCTCGAAGGCAACTTCATGACCGTGAATCACGGCATCGGCACCCCGCGCGACCGGCGAGCGGCGGCGGCGTATCTGAAAGCGTTCGTCGAAGAGCTGCGGGCGTCCGGGTTCGTGGCGCGCTCGATCGAACGCAACGGCGTGCAGGGACTTTCGGCCGTGAAGTGATTTACTATCCCGTGCAACGAGGAGAAGCCGCTTGGTGAAGAAATCCGCATCCCGCCCCCCGAAGCCGCAGTTCATCCCGGTAGACGCAGACGACCTGAAGCCGATGCACCAGTGGCACCGGCCGCTGCAGGCGCCGGGAATCACGCAGGTGGATTTCGAGGAGCGCGTGGATTTCAAACGGCTGCACCGCTACCGCCTCGCGCGCACGCGCCAGTCGCTGGCAAAATCGGGCCTGGGCGCCATGCTGTGCTTCGACCAGCACAACATCCGCTACATCTCCTCCACCGTGATCGGCGAGTGGGCGCGCGACAAGCTGATCCGCTACTGCCTGCTCACGGGCACCGGCGAGCCCTGGGTGTGGGATTTCGGCTCGGCGGCACGCCACCACAAACTCTACTGTCCGTGGCTTAAGGAAGATCACGTGCGCGCGGGCAACCCCGGCATGCGCGGCGCCATCGGCCCCGGCGTCGGCCTGTTCGAAGCGGCGGCGAAGGAGATCAAGGACATCCTGGTGCAGGAAGGCGTCGCGGGAATGCCGCTCGGCCTCGACATGTGCGAGCCGGGCTTCCTGTTCGCGCTGGAGAAGGAAGGCCTCAACATCCGCGACGGCCAGCAGATGATGCTCTCGGCGCGCGAGGTAAAAAGCCACGATGAGATCACGCTGCTGAACACCGCCGCCGCGATGGTGGACGGCGTCTACCAGGACATCACCGAGGCGCTCAAGCCCGGCGTCAAGGAAAGCCTGATCGTGGCGCTCGCCTCCAAGCGGCTCTACGAGATGGGGTCGGACTGCGTCGAGGCGGTCAACGCCATCGCCGGCGAGCGCTGCAGCCCGCATCCGCACAATTTCACCGACCGCCTGATCCGCCCCGGCGACCAGGCCTATTTCGACATCATCCATTCCTTCATCGGCTACCGGACCTGCTACTACCGTACCTTCGCCGTGGGAAAAGCCACGCCCGCGCAGAAGGACGCCTACAAGAAAGCGCGCGGCTGGATGGATGGCGCCATCTCGATGCTCAAGCCGGGCATCTCCACCGAAAAAGTGGCGAAGATGTTCCCGAAATCCACCGAGATCGGCTTCGAGACCGAGATGTCCGCTTTCGGATTGAACTTTTGCCACGGCCTGGGACTCGGATTGCACGAGCGGCCGCTGATCTCGCGCCTGAATTCATTCATCGAACCCTATGAGCTGAAAGCCGGCATGGTGTTCGCCGTCGAGACCTTCTGTCCGGCCAAGGACGGCGTATCCGCGGCACGCATCGAGGAAGAAGTCGTGCTCACGCCCGAGGGCGCCAGGATCATTTCGCTGTATCCCGCACAGGAGCTTCCGGTCGCCAATGCCTACTAAACCCACCTTCGGATGGATCGGCGCAGGGCGCATGGGCTACGAGATGGCCGGCCTGCTTGCCAAAGGCGGCGCCGACGTGCTGGTCTGGAACCGCACCAAGGAGAAAGCGCAACCGTTGGAAAAGTATGGCGCCAAGGTCGCCGACCAGGTCGCCGAGCTCGCCGCGCGCGACATCGTGTTCTGCATGGTGTCCACCTACAAGGACGTGAAGGAAGTCGTCACGAAGCTGCTGGGGGGCAAGGCGAAGCCGAGGATGGTCATCGAATGCTCTTCGATCTCGCTCGAGGGATCCGCGGAACTCAGAACGCTTCTCAATCAGCACAACATCCAGTATCTGGCCGCGCCCGTGTCCGGCAACGCCAAGGTCATCAAGGCGGGCAAGCTCTCCTTCGTCTGCTCGGGGCCGAAGGCCGCCTACGACGAGGCCAAGCCCTTTCTCGACGCCATGGGAAAAGGGTCGAGCTGGGTGGGCGAAGGCGAGCTCGCGCGCATCGTCAAGATCTGCCACAACGTGTTCCTCGGTGTGGTGGTGCAGTCGCTGGCGGAGATCACCGTGCTCGCGCAGAAAGCCGGCGTGCCGCGCCACGCCTTCCTCGAGTTCATGAACCAGAGCGTGATGGGCTCGACCTTCACGCGCTACAAGACGCCCGCCTTCGTGAACCTGGATTTCAAGGTCACCTTCACGCCCCAGCTGCTGCGCAAGGACCTGGACCTCGGCCTCGACGCCGGCCGGCACTTCGAAGTGCCGATGCCGCTCGCCAGCGCGACGCGCGACCTCATCCAGTCCATGATCGGCCAGGGCTGGACCGAGCAGGACTTCGCGACGCTGCTCTTGCAGCAGGCGGAAGCGTCCGGACTAAAACTAAAACCGGAAAACGTGGAGGTAGGAGATGGGCTTTCGTAAACTATTTTTGTTCCTGGTTTTATCGGTCTTCAGTTCCGTTTCCTTTTCCCAGGCTTACCCTAACAAACCGGTCCGGGTGATCATTTCCTTCACGCCGGGCAGCTCGACCGACATCGTCGGCCGCATCGTGATGCAGAAAGTCTCCGAGTACTGGGGCCAGCCCGTGATCGTCGACAACCGCGGCGGCGCCGGAGGTTCGATCGGCTCGCGCGAAGTGGCGACCTCGGCGCCGGACGGCTACACGCTGCTCGTCAATTCGACGGCGCACTCGGTCAACCCGGCCATCTACGCGCAGCTGCCCTACGACACGCTCAAGGATTTCGTCGAAATCTCGCCGCTGGCGATCCAGCCCAATGTGCTGGTGGTGAATGCGACCTCGCCCTACAAGACCGTCGCCGAACTCATCTCGGCGGCGAAGGCAAAGCCCGGCGCGATCAATTTCGGCCATGCCGGCGTCGGCAGCGGCACGCATC
>CAZPNH010000397.1:0-3180 GCA_964587635.1 uncultured Bordetella sp. | reverse complement strand
TAGATGCCAACTTCGATCCCCTTGTTTGCGAGCTCGTCGGCGCGCTCGTTCCCGGGGTGTCCCGCGTGGCCTTTCACCCAGTGCCACTCGACGTCATGCGTACGCGAAATTTCATCCAGCCTCTGCCAGAGATCGACGTTCTTGACCGGCTTCTTGTCCGCGGTCAGCCAGCCGCGCCGTTTCCAGCTGTGGATCCACTCGGAGATGCCCTTCTGCACGTACTGGGAGTCCGTGTAGACGTCCACCCGGGAGCGCTGCTTGAGCGACAGGAGTCCTTCGATCACCGCGGTCAGCTCCATGCGGTTGTTGGTGGTCTGCGCCTCGCCGCCGCACATTTCCTTTTCGCGGCCGCCGGCGCGCAGCAGCACGCCCCAGCCGCCCGGGCCCGGATTGCCCTTGCAGGCGCCGTCGGCGTAGATCTCCACGACGGGCTCAGTCACGGTGCCGCCGGGTCGACCCGTCGCGCTGCGGGATGGCGGCCAGCGCGCGGCGGCGCGCGCGCTCCTTGCGCCAGGCCGGTCCGATGATGCGCATGCCGTGCACCCGTTTCACCGCGCGCACCACATACACGCCGCCCATGATCGGCCACCAGCGCGCGCCCGCCTTCTCCATGAACGAAAAGCGCTCGAGCCACTTGGGATGCGCGAACGGCGGCGCGTAGCTGCCGAAGCGCCCGCCGTTCAGCTCGAATCCGAGCAGGTGCAGCCAGTCCTTGAGGCGCAGCAGGCCGATGAAGCGCGAATCCCAGGGCGCCCCCGCCTCGCTGCCGGCGAACATCTGCCGCAGGCGCCACATGGACAGCGGATTGAAGCCGGAGATGACGAGCTGCCCTTCCGGGATCAGCACGCGCTCCGCCTCGCGCAGCACCAGGTGGGGATCGGCGGCGGATTCGAGCGTGTGCGGCAGCACCACCAGGTCCACGCTCTGGCTGGCGAGCGGCAGCTGCATCGGGTCGGCGGCGAGCGCCGCGCCGTGCTCCAGCGCCAGCGTGAAGCGGAACGGCATGCGGTTGCCGCTCAGGAAGTCGATGCCGGGCAGTCCCGCCTGGACCGCGCGGTAGCCGAACACGTCCTCGGTGGCGAGGTTGAACTGGGCCAGCTCCCACTCGAGAACGTAACGGCCCTGCGGCGTGCCGAACCATTCCGAGAGCGCGGGCCGCGCCCCGCTATACTGCTGCGCGCCATTGTTGACGAAGGATTGCCGGTCCATGCTCGAAATCGTTCCTCTACCCGCTTTTCAGGACAACTACATCTGGACGCTGCGCGACGGCAAGTCTGCCGCCGTCGTCGATCCTGGCGAAGCGCGCCCGGTGAAGGAGTACCTCGCGCACGAAGGACTGACGCTCGTCGCCATCCTCGCCACGCACCATCATCCAGACCACGTGGGCGGCATCGCCGAACTGGTGGCGATGAACAAAGTGCCGGTGTTCGGGCCGAAAGGCGAACCGATCCCGGAACTGACGCATCCGGTGGGCCAGGACGACAAAGCCGAGATCCCCGCGCTCAAGGCGAGTTTTTCCGTGCTCGACATACCGGGACACACGCGGGCACATGTCGCCTATTATGGCTTGGAATCGCTGTTCTGCGGCGACACGCTGTTCGCCTGCGGCTGCGGGCGCGTGTTCGAAGGCACGCCCGCGCAGATGCTGGCGTCCCTGTCGAAGCTCGCGGCACTTCCGGACGAAACGAAGGTCTACTGTGGCCATGAATACACGCTGGCCAACATCAAGTTCGCGCGCGCGGTGGATCCGGGCAACGCCGTGCTTGCCGCGCGGGAAGAGCGCGCGAAGGCGCTGCGCGCCGCGGGCCGCCCCACGCTTCCCTCGACTCTCGGCGAAGAACGCGCGACCAATCCTTTCCTCCGCTGCGCCGAACCGGTGGTGATCGATTCGGCCAACAAGTATCTCGGCGCGCGCATCGGCGACCCGGTGAGCGTGTTCGCCGCCATCAGAGAATGGAAAAATCGGTTCTAATGCCGCCTGTGCGAAAAACGGCAAACGGCTTCCGGTCCTGCGCGCGTGCATTGACGGGGCTTGCGCCGCTGCTTCTCGCAGCCTGCGGCGCGCAACCCGCGGCGCCGGATCCGGCGGCCAGCGCGCCGCGCATCCAGGTCGAATCCCCCGTGGTGGGCGCCTACGTTTCCCCGCCCGACCTGCGGCTCGCGCTCAACAAGCCGCTGGACGCGAACCGCCTGCCGCCCTTCGAAGGCGGGCGCGAGGACATCAAGCAGCCGCCGGGCCTGCCGCGCGTGGACCGCACCGTGCGGCAGGACGACCTCTGGCAGCGCATCCGCGACGGTTTCGCCATGCCGGACCTGACCGGCCCCATCGTGGCGGAAAAAACCGCCTGGTACGCGGCGCGGCCCGAGTACCTCAAGCGCGTGTTCGAGCGCAGCCGGCGCTACCTGTACCACATCGTCGAGGAAATCGAGAAGCGCGGCCTGCCCACCGAACTCGCCCTGCTGCCGATGGTGGAGAGCTCGTTCAATCCCATGGCCTACTCGCGCGCGCACGCCTCCGGCCTGTGGCAGTTCATTCCCGGCACCGGCAAGCGCTACGAGCTGGCGCAGAACTGGTGGTACGACGGCCGGCGCGACATCGTCGACTCGACCTCGGCGGCGCTCGATTACCTGAAGGACGTCTACGAGATGCACGGCGACTGGCACCTGGCGCTCGCCTCCTACAACTGGGGCGAGAACGCAGTGGCGCGCGCGCTGGAGAAGAACCGCCGCGAGGGCAAGCCGCTCGACTACGCCAGCCTCACCATGCCGCTCGAGACGCGGCAGTACGTGCCCAAGCTGCAGGCGCTCAAGAACATCATCGCCAACCCGGCGCTGTTCGGCATCGAGCTCGAGCCGATCCCGAACGAGGTCTACTTCACCACCATCACCCGCACGCGCGACATGGACGTGCGCCTGGCCGCCAAGCTGGCGGAGATGCCGGTGGAGGAATTCATCGCGCTCAACCCCGGCTTCAGCCGCCCCATGATCCGCGCCGAGCTCACGCCGCGCATCGTGCTGCCCGCCGACCGCGTCGAGATCTTCCACGAGAACCTCACCAAGTACGACGACAAGTCGCTGGTGTCCTGGCAGGCCTACCAGCCGGTCAAGGGCGACAGCCTGGAGGGCATCGCGAAGAAATTCGGCCGGGGGCTGGCGCAGCTCAAGGAAGTGAACGGCATC
>CAZPNH010000396.1:0-3184 GCA_964587635.1 uncultured Bordetella sp. | reverse complement strand
TCGCCGATGTCTTCCACTTCCAGCGCGACCGCCTCCAGCCGCACGCCCGGCGCGACGCGCTGCGCGCGCTCGACCAGCGGCGGCAGGAATTCGATCTGCCCCAGGTCCGACATGTAGAAGCGGAAGGCGCGCGTCGAGGTGGCAGGATCGAAGCCCGGGCCGTGCGCCAGCGCCGATTCCAGCAGCGCCAGCGCCTGGCGCACCGGCTCGGAGAGCTCGCGCGCAAAGGGCGTCGCGTCCATGCCCGTGGGCGTGCGCACGAACAACGCGTCCTCGAACTGCCCGCGCAGGCGCGCGAGCGCATTGGAGACCGCGGGCTGCGTCAGGCCGAGATGCTTCGCCGCCGAGGTCACGCTGCGGTCGCGCAGCACCGCGTCGAACACGCGCAGCAGGTTGAGGTCGAGCCCTTGAACATTCATGCGAATGATTTATATCATCCATAGTATTGATTTGACAAATGATAAGCGGACTCCTAGCCTGACGGCTGCAATTTTTCCCTCTAGGAGGAGGAGACCCATGAAGAAAATCCACTGGCTCGCGCTCGTTGCGGCCGCCGTCATGCCCGCTGTCGCCGGCGCGCAGGAAATCACCCTGAAGCTGGTCAGCGCGTTCCCCGAGAACCAGTTCTACGTCAAGCGCACCACCGACTGGATCGCCGACGTGAACAAGGACGGCAAGGGCGTGCTGCAGATCAATTTCATCGGCGGGCCGAAAGCCATCCCGACCTTCGAAGTCGGCAACGCGGTGAAAACCGGCGTAGTGGACATCGGCTTCAGCACGGGCGCGTTCTATACCAACGTGATGCCCGAAGCGGACATCCTCAAGCTCTCGGAGACCAGCGCGGCCGAGCAGCGCAAGAACGGCGGCTACGAACTCATCAACAGGATCTGGGCGGAGAAAGGCAACATGCGCTACCTCGCCAAGGTCGTCGAGTTCACGCCCTTCCATCTGTATCTCAACAAGAAGATCGACAAGCCCGATCTCACCGGCCTGAAGATCCGCATCACCCCCGTCTACCGCGAATTCTTCCAGGCGATGAACGCGCAGGTCATGACCACCGCGCCCGGCGAGGTCTATACCGCGCTCGAGCGCGGCGTGGTCGACGGCTACGGCTGGCCGATTCACGCCCTCTTCGACCTCAACTGGCAGGAAAAGACCAAGTACCGCGTCGATCCCGGCTTCTACAACGCCGAGGTGTCGCTGATCATGAACCTCGACAAGTACAAGTCGCTCACGCCGGCGCAGCGCGACTATCTCGATCGCAAGGCGCTCGCCTACGAGGGCCAGAACGAGTTCTGGAAGAAATACAACCAGGAAGAGGCCGCGCGGCAGAAGCAGGCCGGCATCGAAGTGATCACCTTTGACGCCGCGACGAACAAGGCCTTCATCGAGAAAGCGAAGGACGTCGGCTGGGCGAACGCCATCAAGGCCTCGCCGCAATACAGTGCCGAACTGAAGAAAGTGCTCGCCCGCTGATGGAGCGTGCAGCCGCGGCGTATGGGCGCATGCTGGAGGCCCTCGCTCTGCTCGGCTGCGCCGTCATCTTCCTGATGACGGTAATGATCTGCGCGGACGTGCTGTTGAGGAACGTGCGCCTGATTCCCGGGGTGTACGGGATTGCCTGGAGCAACGAGGTGTCCGAGGCGATGCTCTACCTCGTGACCATGCTCACCGCGCCCTGGCTGCTCAGGAAGGGCCAGCACATCCGCGTCGATATCGTGCTGCGCGCGGTGCCTCCCCGTCTTGGCTGGGTTTTCGAATGGATCTCGGACGCGCTCGGCCTCGTCTGCTGCCTGATGATCGCCTGGTATGGCGCGCGCGCGGTGCTCGCCAGTTTCAAGTCGGGCGCGCTGTCCATCAAGACGCTGGTGACGCCGGAGTGGTGGATGCTCGCCCCGCTGCCGGTCGCCTTCCTGCTGCTCGCCATCGAGATGGGCTTCCGCATGCGGCGGCTCCAGCTCGGTCCGCGAACGCCGCGCGACGACGCGGTCTCGACGGGCTGACCGCATGTCCTGGGCCGCCGCCGCGTGGTTGATGCTCGGAGGATCCACCGTCCTGCTGTTCCTCGGGCTGCCGGTGGCGTTTTCCTTCCTCGTCATCAACCTGGCGGGCGCGGTGCTGTTCCTCGGCGGCGAAGCGGGCCTGACGCAGATCGTGCGCAACAGCGTGGTATCGGTGGCGAGCTTCTCGCTCACGCCCATCCCGCTGTTCGTGCTGATGGGCGAAGTGCTGTTCCACACCGGCCTCGCTGTCAAAGTGATCGACGGCGTCGAGCGGCTGATCAGCCAGGTTCCCGGCCGGCTGGCCGTCGTTGCCGTGGTCGCCGGGACCGTCTTTTCCGCGATCTCGGGCTCGACCATCGCCACCACGGCGATGCTGGGCAGCCTCATGCTTCCCGTGATGCTGTCGCGCGGCTATCACCCGACCATGGCCACCGGCCCGCTAATGGCGATCGGCGCGGTGGATATGCTGATCCCGCCCTCCGCGCTCACCGTGCTGCTCGGCAGCCTGTCGGGCATCTCCATCTCGAAGCTGCTCATCGGCGGCGTCGTCCCCGGCCTGCTGCTCAGTGCCGCTTTCATCGTCTACATCATCGTGCGCGTCAAAATGAACCCGTCGCTCGCGCCGGCCACGGCCTTCACCGAGTACCGGGGCTGGGAGAAACTGCGGCCGTTCCTGCAGTACGTGCTGCCGCTGGTGTCCATATTCGTGGTGGTGGTCGCTTCGATGTCCGCGGGCTGGGCCACGCCCACTGAATCGGCGGCGATCGGCGCGCTCTTCACCATGGTCCTCGCGCTCGCCTACCGCGCGCTCACCTTGAAGAACCTGCTGCAGGCCTTGAAGGGAACGGCGTCGATCTCCGGCATGATCCTGTTCATCATCGTCGGCGCCACGACGTTCTCGCAGATCCTGTCGTTCTCCGGCGCGAGCAACGGCCTGGTGGAAATCATCTCCGGCCTCGGCCTGCCGCCCGGCGCGGTGATCGCCGCCATGCTGCTTCTGCTCGTGTTCCTCGGCCTGTTCGTCGAGCAGGTCAGCATGATGATGATCACGCTGCCCATCTACATGCCGCTGGTGCAGAAATACGGCGTGGATCCGGTCTGGTTCGGAGTCATGTTCCTGATCTGCATGCAGCTCGGCCTGCTGCTGCCGCCGCACGGCCTGCTGCTGATGACCATGAAGA
>CAZPNH010000395.1:2949-3185 GCA_964587635.1 uncultured Bordetella sp. | reverse complement strand
GCCGGATGGGCGCGAAGCCAGGCCCGGATCGTCTGCAGAGAAATCTTGTCGGCGGGAATCTCGCCCCGCGCCACCAGGCCGCGGCCGATGGCGACATAGGACCGGCCGTTGCTGCCGGCGACGCCGATGGCCATGACCCCGCCTTCGGCCAGCGCCACTTCGGCCGAGCCCTGGATCGAGACGAAGAACGCATCGATGGGGTCGGCGAGCCAGACCAGCTCCAGCCTGCGGCCGGC
>CAZPNH010000395.1:0-2939 GCA_964587635.1 uncultured Bordetella sp. | reverse complement strand
CCGGCAAGGGCGCCGGCGTCGACTTCGGCCCGGCTGTAGGCCGACGCGGCGGGATCCGGCGGCAGGCGATAGAGCGGCACCGGGTAGCCGGGCCGTTTCGCCCGTGCGCCCGCCACTTCGGGCTGGAAGTAGCCTGTGAGGAACGCCCGGTCGCTGCCCGCGCCATCGGAGAGACGCCAAGGTGTGAGCTTGGCCTCGAAGAAGGAGCGCACAGCTTCGTCGCTCGCCGGAAGGGATGCGGCCTGCCGGCAGAACGCGGCCTGGCAGAAGGAGGGCCTCGAACCGGGCGTGGTGTCGGTGAACCTGTCGGCGCGGCAGTTCCGGCAGGAAGGCCTGGTGCGCGCAGTGTCGCGCATCCTCGCCAGCACCGGGCTCGATCCCTCCGCGCTCGAGATGGAACTGACCGAGAGCATGGTGATGCACAACGCCGAGGCGGCGATCGCCACGCTGCAGGGCCTCAAGTCGCTGGGCGTCACGCTGTCGGTGGACGATTTCGGCACCGGCTACTCGAGCCTGGCCTACCTCAAGGACCTGCCGATCGACACGCTGAAAATCGACCGCTCGTTCGTGCGCGACATCAAGATGGGCGGCGACCCGGGCGAGGGCGTGCTGGCGCAGGCGATCATTTCGCTCGGCCACAGCCTGGGCCTGAAGGTCATCGCCGAGGGCGTGGAGACCGACGCCCAGCTGCGCTTCCTCGCGCGGCACGACTGCGACGAGGTGCAGGGCTTCTACTACGGCGAGCCGGTGGTGCCCGAGGCCTTCGCCAAGCTGCTGGCCAAGAACCGGCGCCGCGCGCGGCGAAGCTAGAAACAAAAAGGCCCGGTTGCCCGGGCCTTTCTTTAATGCTGCAAGCGCTGGATTAGAGCGGCTTGATGTTCGTCGCCTGGTCGCCTTTCGGCCCCGTGGTGATGTCGAAGGAAACCTTCTGGTTTTCCTTCAGGCTCTTGAAGCCCGAACCCTGGATCGCGGAGAAGTGCGCGAACACGTCCTTGCCGCCGCCATCGGGGGTGATGAAGCCAAAGCCCTTCGCATCGTTAAACCACTTGACGGTTCCGGTTGCCATATTCAATGCCTCTCAATAAAAATTTGGATAGTGGACTTTCGTCCTGTCTTGCCGGTACCACCAAGAGAGATTCGAGCAGGGTTGTGTTGTTGGAAAATCCAAACCTTACCAGCGGGAACTCATTGAGGAATCCAGCGGGGCCGATATTACACCAAAGGTAAAATCGCTTGCAAATATGGAACTGCGGCGCATCTGCGTGTTCGGTGCCGGGGCGATCGGCGGGCATCTGGCGGCGAAACTCGCGGCCGCCGGCCACGATGTTTCGGTGGTGGCGCGCGGCGCCAACCTGACGGCGCTCAGGACAAAAGGCATTGCGCTGCGGGAAGGCGCGACGCCGGGTGCGCGCACCATCGCGGGGCGCGTGCGCGCGAGCGACCGGCCGGCGGACCTCGGCGCGCAGGATGTCGTTTTCGTGACCACCAAGGCGACCGCGCTCGCGTCGCTGGAAAGCACGGTGCCATCGCTCGCCGGTCCCGAGACCATGTTCGTGTTCGTGCAGAACGGGATCCCGTGGTGGTACGCGCAAAGCCTCTCGACGGCGCGCCCCCGGCCGCCGGACCTGTCGCGCCTCGATCCGGGCGGCGCGCTCGCGCGCGCGATCGATCCCGGGCGCGTGATCGGCGGCGTGGTGTACTCCTCCAACAACCTGGTGGAGCCGGGCCTGGTGGTGAACTACAGCGAAGGCCGCAACATGCTGGTGGTCGGCGAAACCGACGACCGCCCTTCGCGGCGCATCGCCGCGCTGCGCGCGCTGCTGAGCGGCGCGGAACTGCATTCGCCGCCGGCGGCCGACATCCGGCAATCGGTGTGGGACAAGCTGCTGATCAATTTCGGCTCGACGCTGTGCGTGCCGCTGGGCGAGCCGATCAGCGCGGTGATGACCGATCCGGTGCTGCGCCCGGTGCGCGACCGCCTGCTGGCCGAGGGCCGGGCGATCGCCCAGGCGCACGGCATTTCCTTCGAGGGCGTGCCGCGCCGGCCGGGCGGGGCGCAGACGGCCGGCGCCACCGCGCACAAGCCTTCGATGCTGCAGGACTACGAGCTGGGCCGGCCGATGGAAGTGGACGCGATCCTCGTCGTGCCCTGCGCTTTCGCGCGCGCCGCCGGCGTGGACGCCCCCACGCTGGAGGCCCTGACTGCCATTACGGGCAGGCTGGCGGCGCGCAAGGGGTTATATTTGCCCTCCTGAAATGAGCCGAATTCTCGACAAGCTGAAGGAAGCCGAGGCCGAGCGCCAGCGCGTCGTCGCCGAGCGCAAGCGCCTCGAGGCCGAGGCCGACGCGGCGCTGGCGGCGCGCGAAATGGAAGAGCGCACGGGACGCGCGCCCGCCGTCCTGCCCGCCGAGGCGCCGGCCCAGCCGCCCGCCGACGCGGCCGCGCGCGTGCATGCCGCGAGGCTCGAGGCCGAGCGCGACCTCACCGCGGTTTCGGTGGAGCGCGCGCGGGCCGGCGAGGCGAGGCGCATGGAGGCGCAGGCGCGCGAGGCGCAGGAGGCGAAGCGCGCCGCGATCGCGCGCGAGCGCAGGATCGCCGAGGAAAAACTGCTGCGCGACGCCGAAGTGCGCGCCGCGGCGGAGTTCGAGACCGCGCGCCTCGCACGCGAACGGGAGCAGACGGAACAGGAGAATCTGGAACTGGGGCAGGCGCGGCTCGCATCGGAGAAAGAAGCGGCGGCGCGCACCTATGTGCTCGCGCAAGCGGCCCGGCAGGGCCTCGATTCCACCCAGGACGAGGCCGGGAACGTCGTCGTCCGGAAGCCCGCCCGTTCCGGACGCGAGGCGGCGATTATGGCGGCAGTGCAGGGTCACCTGGACATGGTCTGCGAGAAGAACGAAGGCACCGTCCACAACTTCGATACCGATCCCATCCGTCT
>CAZPNH010000394.1:0-3185 GCA_964587635.1 uncultured Bordetella sp. | reverse complement strand
CACTCGCGTCGACGAGGCTCTGTTCGCCGAACTCGAGGGGCTGACCGAGCGCGGCTTTATCCACATCCATCCGGCGTCGCGCTGGAGCTTCAAGTGCTGGCCCGCCGAGCGCAACGCCGAGCTCATCGACCGCCTGTCGCCGGCGCATCGGGTGGTGATCACCGCCGCGCCCGACCCGGCGGAACTATCCTTGATAGGGGAGATTCTCTCGAAAACAAAGTCGAGACCCGTGAACCTGGCGGGCAAACTCTCCATCAAGGAGCTGGGTGCGCTGACGGCGCGCGCGCGGCTGTTCGTCGGCGTGGATTCCATGCCGATGCACCTCGCGGCGGCGATGGGCACGCCGGCGGTGGCGCTGTTCGGCCCGAGCGGCGAGCAGGAATGGCGCCCCTGGCGCGTGGCGCACCGCGTGGTCACCACCAACCATCCCTGCCGGCCCTGCGGGAACGATGGTTGCGGCGGCGGGAAAATCAGCGAGTGCCTCACCACGCTGGGCGTGAACGAGGTCCATGCCGCCGCGCAGGAACTGTTGAGCCGGGAGCGCTGACAGAGTGCGGCTGGCGTTGGTCAGGCAGCGCTATAACCCCTACGGCGGGGCCGAGCGCTTCATCGAACGCGCGCTGCCCGCGCTCGAGCGCGCGGGCGCGGAACTGACGCTGATCGCGCGCCAGGCCGAGGGCTGGGAGGCGCGGCGTTTCCTCGCCGTCGATCCCTTCCACATCGGCAATACCTGGCGCGACGCGTCCTTCGCGCGCGCCGCGCGCGAGGCCTGGCAGGCCGGCGGCTTCGACCTGGTGCAGTCGCACGAGCGCATCGCCGGCTGCGACCTCTACCGCGCCGGCGACGGCGTGCACGCGGAATGGCTCGACATCCGGCGCGCCGCGGGCGGCGCTTTCGAGCGCCTCGGCATCGCGCTCAATCCCTACCACCGCTACGTCTGCGCCGCCGAGCGCGCCATGTTCGAAGATGCGCGCCTGCGCGCGGTGATCTGCAATTCGACCATGGTGCGCGACGAGATCCGGCGCCGTTTCCGCGTCGCGCCGGAAAAACTGCGCGTGATCTACAACGGCGTGGACCTGGAATATTTTCATCCGCGCCAGCGCACGGCGCTGCGCGCGGCGGCGCGCACCGAGCTGGGCATGGCGGGCGGCGAGACTCTGTTTCTTTTCGTCGGCTCGGGGTTCGCGCGCAAAGGGCTGGATGCCGCGATCGCGGCGCTGGCCGTTTGCGGCGACGCCTCCTTCCGGCTGGCGGCGGCAGGGCGCGACCGCGACGCCGCACGCTTCGCTGCGCTGGCCGCATCGCATGGCCTGGACGGCCGGGTACGGCTGCTGGGCGGGCGCGCAGACGTGCGGCCGCTCTACGCGGCGGCGGATTGCTTTATCCTTCCGACACGCTACGACCCTTTCCCGAACACCGCGCTGGAGGCGCTGGCGATGGGCCTGCCCGCCATCGTGGGCAGGCGCAGCGGCGCCGCCGAGATCCTGCGGCAGGGGGAGGGCGGCTGGATCTGCGAGCCCGGGGACATCCCCGGGCTGGCGCGGCTGATGCGCGAGGCGGCGCGCGCCGCGGGCAATGAAACCGCGGGCGCCGCTGCGCGCGCCATTGCCGAAAGCTACGGAATCGACGACATGGCCCGCAAACTCACCGATCTCTACGCGACCCTGGCATGAGCGCGACGCGCGACTTGAGCCTGTACGTCCGGCTGCTGTCCTACGTGCGTCCCTACGCCAAGGCCTTCGGCTTTGCCGTGATCGGCATGATCGCGGCCGCCGCCACCGAGCCGCTGCTGCCGGCGCTCATCAAGCCGCTGCTCGACCGCGGCTTCGCCGCCGGCAGCCAGTCGTCGCTGTCGCCGCTGACCTTCGGCCTGGCGATCCTAGGCATTTTCCTCGTGCGCGGCGTGCTGTCCTTCAGCTCTTCCTATTTCCTCGCCTGGGTGTCCAACCGCGTGGTGCTCGACCTGCGCGCGGCGATGTTCGCGCGGCTGGTGCGTTTCCCGGCGAAATTCTTCGACGACCACAGTTCGGGCGCCGTGCTCTCCAAGGTGGCCTACGACGTCGGCGGCGTGACCTCCGCCGCCACCTCGGTGCTCACGGTCGCGGTGCAGGATTCGATCCGCGTCGTCGGCCTGCTCGGCTGGATGCTGTTCCTCAACTGGAAGCTGACGCTGATCGCCATCGCCATCGGGCCGCCGATCGCGCTGTTCGTGCGCCTGCTGTCGCGCCGGCTGCGCCGCATGGCGCGCGAAGCCCAGCATTCGATGGGCGACCTCGCGCACGTGCTCGAGGAAACCATCGAATGCCACAAGGTGGTCAAGGTGTTCGGCGGGCACGACTATGAATCGCGCCGCTTCGAGCGCGCCAACCAGCGCCTGCGCGGCTTCAACATGCGCCAGACGGTGCCCGCGGCGCTCACTACGCCGATCACGCACCTGCTCGCGGCGCTCGCGCTGGCGATCATCGTCTACATCGCGCTGCAGGACTCGCTGGCGGCGCGCGCCACCATGGGCGAATTCGCCTCCTTCATCCTCGCCATGCTGATGCTGCTCGCGCCGCTCAAGCACCTGACCGAGCTGAACGCGCCGCTGCAGCGCGGCCTGGCCGCCGCGGAGAGCGTGTTCGAGCTGGTGGACGCGCCCATCGAGGAGGACCGCGGAACCGTGCTGCTGCCGCGCGCCCAGGGCAGCATCGCCTACGAAAACGTCGGCTTCACCTACCCGACGCGCAACGAACCGGCGCTCGCCGGGGTGAGCCTCGTTGTGCGGCCCGGCGAGACGGTGGCGCTGGTGGGCGGCTCGGGCGGCGGCAAGACAACGCTCGTCAACCTGCTGCCGCGCTTCTACGCGCCGCAGTCGGGCCGCATCCTGCTCGACGGCCACGACATCCAGTCGCTCAAGCTGGAGAGCCTGCGCGCCAGCCTCGCGCTGGTGTCGCAGGACGTGGTGCTGTTCAACGACACGATCCGCGCCAACATCGCCTACGGCGGCATGGGCGCGGCGAGCGACGCGGCAGTGGCCGCCGCCGCCGAGGCGGCGCACGCGATGGATTTCATCCGCGAGATGCCGCAGGGGCTGGACACGCTGATCGGCGAGAACGGCATGCGCCTGTCCGGCGGCCAGCGCCAGCGCCTGGCGATCGCGCGCGCGCTGCTGAAGAACGCGCCGGTGCTGATCCTCGACGAGG
>CAZPNH010000393.1:0-3197 GCA_964587635.1 uncultured Bordetella sp. | reverse complement strand
TTCACCACGTCCTTCGGCTACATGGAGCAGACGCTGAAGGTGGCGAAGACCTTCCCGAAGGTGGACTTCTATCACGCCACCGGCTTCAAGTCGGCCGACAACGTGACCATCTACAACTCGCGCATGTACGAGCCGGCCTACTTGGCGGGAATCATCGCGGGCCACGTGTCGAAGAAGGGCGTGCTCGGCTTCGTCGCCTCGTTCCCGATTCCGGAAGTGGTGCGCAACATCGACGCGTTCACGATGGGCGCGCGCAGCGTGAACCCGAAGATCACCACCAAGGTGGTCTGGATCAGCACCTGGTTCGATCCGAGCAAGGAGCGCCAGGCCGCTGAAACGCTGATCGGGCAGGGCGCCGACGTGCTGCTGCAGAACACGGACTCCTCCGCGGTGCTGCAGACGGCGCAGGACAAGGGCGTGTTTGCCTTCGGCTGGGATTCGGACATGACCGCCTATGCGCCGAAGGCGCACCTGGCCTCGTGCATCGAGATCTGGGGCGGGTACTACACCAGGGTCGCCGAAGCGGCGCTGGCCGGCAAGCCGCTCAAGAGCACGGTATGGGGCGGCATCAAGGACGGCATGAACGACCTGGTGAGCGTGAGCAGCGCGGTGCCCGACGCGGCCAAGAAGATGGTGGCGGCGAAGAAGGCCGAGATCGCGTCCGGCAAGTGGACCGTGTTCACCGGGCCGATCAAGGGCCAGGACGGCAAGATCATCGTCGAAGCCGGCAAGTCGCTCGACGACAAGGCGATCGACAGCATCAAGTGGTACGTCGAGGGCGTCGAGGGCCAGCTGCCGAAGTGATCGAGCAGTTCATCCGCCGCATCCCCAAGGCGGAGCTGCACCTGCACATCGAGGGCTCGCTCGAGCCCTCGATGGCGTTCGCCCTCGCCAGGAAGCACGGCGCGGCGCTGCGTTTCGATTCGGTCGAAGCGCTGCGCCGCGCCTACGACTTCGGCGACCTGCAGTCCTTCCTCGACCTGTACTACGAGGGGGCGAACGTGCTGCGCGACGAGGAGGACTTCCGCCTCCTCACGCGCGCTTATCTCGACCGCGCACGCGACGACGGCGTGGTGCACGCGGAGATCTTCTTCGACCCGCAGACCCACACCGCGCGCGGGATTCCCATGGGCGTCGTCATCAAGGGGATCGATTCGGCGCTGAAGCAGAGTGGGCTTTCTTCGCGATTGATATTGTGTTTCCTGCGGCATCTGTCCGAAGAGGAAGCGTTGCAGACTTTGCGGGACGCCATGCCCTTCCGGGAATATTTCCACGCGGTCGGCCTCGACTCCTCCGAGAAGGGCCATCCGCCCTCCAAATTCGAGCGCGTCTTCGCGAAGGCGCGCGCCGCGGGCCTGCATGCGGTCGCCCACGCGGGCGAGGAGGGGCCGCCCGCCTACATCACGGAAGCGCTCGACCTGCTCAAGGTCGAACGCATCGACCACGGCGTGCGCTGCGCCGAGGACCCGGCGCTCGTCGAGCGGCTGGCAAGGGAGCACATGCCGCTCACGGTGTGCCCGCTGTCGAACGTGAAGCTCTGCGTATTCAAGCGCATCGAAGACCATAACCTGAAGCGGCTGCTGGACGCGGGCCTGTGCGTGACGGTGAATTCCGACGATCCGGCGTATTTCGGCGGCTACGTGGCGGAGAACTACCTCGCCTGCCAGCGCGGCCTCGCGCTCGATCGCGAAGATATCCGGCGGCTGGCGGCGAATTCCATCCAGGCGTCCTTCCTGCCGCCGGCGGACAAGGCGCGCTGGCTCGAACAAATCCGGACCTTCCAATGAATGATCCGGTGCTGCTCGACGACTGGCATCCCGTTGCCGCTGCGGGCGAACTCGCGGGCAGCGGGCCCGTTGCGGCGCGCCTGCTCGGACAGGAATTGGCGATATGGCGCAGCGACAGCGGCAAAGTGCAGGCCTGGGAAGACCGCTGCCCGCATCGCGGCACGCGGCTCTCGGCGGGCCGCGTGGCGGGAGAAACCATCACCTGCGCCTATCACGGCTGGCGCTTCGGAACGGACGGCCGCTGCATGCACATTCCGTCGCAGCCGCGGCAGCGGCTGCCGGAGAACGCCTGCGCGAAAACCTTTGCGGCCGAGGAGCGCTACGGCCTGGTGTGGGTCTGCCTGGGCGAGCCCGCGCGCGCTGTGCTGCCGTTCCCGGAATACGACGATCCGCGGCTGCGCAAGGTGCTGTGCGGTCCCTACGACGTGGGCTGCAGCGGCCCGCGCATCGTGGAGAATTTTCTCGACATGGCGCATTTCGCCTTCATTCACGCCGGCATCCTCGGCGATCCGGCGCGCGCCGAGGTGCGCGACTGCCGCGTCGAGCCCTGGAGCGACGGCGCGGGCGATGGAAAGGACGGCACTAGTGCCGTGGGCGTGATCGCGACCGAATGCTTCGCCTGGCAGCCGCAGACCAACAGCCTGGCGCACGGCGGCAGCGAGGTCGAATACACCTACCGCGTGGTGCGCCCGCTGACCGCGATCCTTACCAAAGTGCCCGAGGCGCAGCAGGGCTTCCAGGAAGCGATCAGCCTGCACGTGCAGCCGCTGGAAGAAGAGGCGAGCCGGGTGTGGATCATCCTCGCCATGACCGATTTCACGTCGCCCGACGAACAGCTGCGCGGCTTCCAGGACCGCATCTTCCTGCAGGACAGGCCGATCCTCGAGAACCAGGTGCCGCGCCGGCTGCCGCTGGCGCCCGGCGCCGAATTGCCGGTGCGTTCGGACAAAATGTCGATGGCCTACCGCAAGTACCTGCGGGAGACGGGACTTCACTATGGGGTGACAAGCGAATGACGTTGCTCATCAAGGATGCAGAAGCTGTAGTCACGATGGACGCGAAGCGCCGCGAAATCAAAGGCGGCAGCGTGCTCGTGGAAGGCAGCGCCATCGCGGCGGTCGGCACCGCCCAGGAGGTGGCCGCCTGGATCGCCAAGGATCCGGCCGCGCGCACGCCGAAGCGCAGCATCGACGCGCGCGGCTGCGTGGTGATCCCGGGCCTCGTCAACGGCCACCACCACATGTTCCAGTCGCTCACGCGCGCCATCGGCACGGGCAAGGGGTTCGCGCTGTTCGACTGGCTCAAGCTGCTCTACACGGTCTGGCGCCACCTCGATCCCGACGCCGCCTACGTGAGCGCCAAAATTGCGCTCTCCGAGCTCCTCCTCTCCGGCGCGACCACCGTGGCCGA
>CAZPNH010000392.1:0-3197 GCA_964587635.1 uncultured Bordetella sp. | reverse complement strand
GGCAGGTAGGGCGCCCGGGCTGCGGGCTGCATCCGCTACGCGGCCAGAACAACGTGCAGGGAGCGTCGGATGCCGGCCTGATCCCGATGATGTTTCCGGACTACCAGCGGGTGGACAATCCCGAGGCCAACAAGCGCTTCGAGGCGCTGTGGGGAACCACGCTGGAGAAGAAGCCCGGCCTCACCGTGGTGGAAGTGATCCGCGCCGCCGAAGCGGGCCAGGTGAAGGGCATGTACATCATGGGCGAGAACCCGGCGATGTCCGATCCCGACGCCGAGCACGCGCGCGCCGCCATGGCCAAGTTCGAGCACCTGGTGGTGCAGGACATTTTCCTGACGGAAACCGCCTATCTCGCCGACGTGGTGCTGCCCGCCACGGCGTGGCCGGAAAAGGACGGCACGGTGAGCAACACCGACCGCATGGTGCAGCTCGGCCGCAAGGCCATCGAGCCGCCGGGCGAGGCGAAGCCGGACCTGTGGATCATCAACGAGATCGCGCGCCGCATCGGCCTGGACTGGAACTACACGCACCCGAAGCTGGTGTTCGACGAGATGCGCAAGGGCATGAACTCCATTGCCGGCATCACCTGGGAGCGGCTCGAGCGCGATTCGGTCGTCGTCTATCCTTGCGAAAACGAGGGCGATCCCGGAACCCCGGTGGTATTCACGGAAGTTTTTCCGACCGCCACCGGGCGGGCGAAATTCGTTCCGGCCGACATCATTCCGGCAGATGAGCGGCCCGACGCCGACTATCCCGTGGTGCTGATCACCGGCCGGCAGCTGGAGCACTGGCATACCGGCGCAATGACCCGCCGGGCCGGCGTGCTGGATGCCATCGAACCCGAACCGGTCTGCTCGATCCATCCGCTCGACCTCGCGGCGCTGGGGGCGAGGCCGGGCGACATCATCACCGTGGAGTCGCGCCGCGGGAAAATCTCTTTGTTTTCAAGAGAAGATGAAGGCACTCCCCGCGGTGCGGTCTTTATTCCGTTCGCCTTTTACGAGGCGGCGGCGAACATGCTGACCAATCCCAAGCTCGATCCCTTCGGCAAAATCCCCGAGTTCAAGTACTGCGCCGTGAAAGTGACCAAGGGGGGCGCGCGGCCCGGCGACCCGGGCTACGGCAAAGGCAGGAGCCTCGCCGAAATTAACGAATAGTTCGCGAATAAGTCACGGTATTTCACTCTCTGCAGGGCTAAGATGTCGGGGGGCCATTAGAAGCGGTTTTTGGGGGCTACGGGTAATGCAGGGTGCCGCTGCTAGGTCTACGCGCTCCAGACTTGCGTTTGGGGTGAGTCCGCGGGAGCGGGTGGGGGCCGTCTGGCGCCGTAACGGTACGCTCGCATTCTTTCTCGGGTTGGAAGTCCTCTGTTTCCCCGCCTTGGCGCTCGCCCAGGCGATCAAGCTAGACGGTCGCACGGCGACCACCGTCACCACCGTCGGCGCGGTCACCAACGTCACCACCGCGACCGTCAGCAATGCCAACGCTTTCAATTCCTTCCAGACCTTCGGCGTGGCGGCCGGGACCACCGCAAACCTGTACGTTCCCAGCGGCGCCACGAACCTGATCAACATCGTTCGCGACCAGCGCACCGACATCTACGGCGTGCTGAACGCGATCAAGAACGGGCAGATCGGCGGCAACGTCTGGTTCGCCAATCCCAACGGTTTTCTGGTGGGCGCGAGCGGCGTGGTCAACGTCGGCTCCCTCACCGTTTCCACGCCGACGCCGGCCTTCATCGACGGCTTCTTCTCCTCGCCCGGCATGCCGAACCAGGCCTCCGTCACGCAGCTGCTCAACGGCACGGCGCCGCGCAACGCCTCGGGGGTCATCACCATCGACGGCCGGATCAACGCGGCCGACGGCGTCTCCCTGAGCGCAGGTTCGATCAGCGTGGGCGGCGCGATCTTCAGCGGCGCCCGCTTCATCGGTTCCGCCCCGGACTTCACCGACGTGGTCAACGCCAACGGCATCGCCTCGGCGAACAACGCCATCATGAAGGAAGGCAGGATCGTCATCGTCGCCGACAACGACGTTTCGGTAAGCGGCACCATCGCCGCGCCGGGCGGCAACGGCGTATCCGGCGGCAGCATTTCGATCACGGCGGGTCACGACGTTAACGTCGTGACCGGCGCGCTGATTTCCGCGCAGGGCAACGGCGCGAACTCCGCGGGCGGTTCGGTTTCCGTATACGGCGGAAACAACGCTACATTCGCCGGCGGTGCGGTGATCGACGCGAGCGCGGGCACCTCTGGAGATGGCGGAGCGATCGAGTTCAGCGCGCTCAACGGGGTCACGCTCGGCGGCGGCCAGTTCAAAGCGGGCGCAGCCGGCGGTCGCGCCGGATCGGTGCTCGTGGACCCGACCAACCTGGACATCACCGCCAATATCACGCCGAACGACGGCACCAGCATCAACCTGACGGGCGACAGCATCACGGTGGAAAACGGCATCGTGCTGTCCAGTCGGCAGATCGGCAGCGCGACCGACTTTCTGAACGCGGCATCGACCGGCAACTCCGGCAGCATCACGCTCACCGCGCCGAGCATCACCATGAATGCGAACAGCATGTTGCTGGCGCAGGCCAACAGCGGCTTCACCGGCGGCGCAGTGACGCTGACGGCAACGCAGACAAGCGGCGGTACCGCGCAGATCAACCTGTCGTCAGCGACGGTCAAGGGCAAGAGCGTTTCGCTGCAGGCTTCATCGACTCTGAATTCGACGCTATCTCCGACTGATTTAGGAGTTTTGACTGGCGTCACTTCCTCGGATGCAACGGCCAGCATCGTCGTCGACTCGAGTCAGATTGCGGCGATCGGCGGCGGGATTGCGATCGGCGCGACGACGTCCGTCAACGTCAATGGCTCTGGTGCATTCAACCTCGCCGTTTTGCGCTCGACGTCGAATGCCTCGGTCGATGTTAGACACGCCTCCAGCCTGACGACCACCGCGGGCGATGCGCTATTGAGCGCCACATCGACGGTCACAACCAACGCTTCTCCGACTTCGGCGCTCGCCAACATGGCCGGCGATGCGATGGTAGCTGTCTCTGATGTGAACAGCAGCGCTACCGTTCACATTGGCGATACCACCGCGACGAATGTCGTTGGGACGCTTGGACTTTCTGCGACCAACACCGTCACGACCACTCAGATCGCGAATGCAGCCTCGGCTGGCGGCAGTGTGGCGGGCGCCTC
>CAZPNH010000391.1:0-3207 GCA_964587635.1 uncultured Bordetella sp. | reverse complement strand
GTGGCGCGCTCGGTGGAAACGGCCCTGGCGGGACGTGCCTGAGCCGGCGGCCGTAGGTGCAGTAGTAGATGCGCGCCTCGCCCGGCGCCGTTTCGAGCGCGCGGCCGGCAGCTACGCGAAAGCCTCCCGCCTCGAGGCCGAGATCGGCGCGCGCATGCTGGAGCGGCTCGACTACGTCAAACTCGCGCCGCACCGGGTGCTCGATGCCGGCAGCGGGCCGCTGCGCGAGGCGAAGCGTCTGCGCAGGCGCTACCCAGGCGCGCAGGTGCTGGCGCTGGATTTCTCGCTCGGGATGCTGCGCGCCGGCCGCGGCTGGCTCGATGTTTTCAGGAAAAGAACTTCCATCTGCGCGGACCTCGCGCGGCTTCCCCTGGCCGCCGGCGCGGTCGGGCTGGTCTGGTCCAACATGGCGCTGCACTGGGCGGCGGACCCGCTCGCGGCGCTGCGCGAATTCCATCGCGTGCTCGGGGTCGAGGGGCTGCTGATGTTCAGCACGCTCGGGCCGGACACGCTGGCCGAACTGCGCGCCGCGGCCGGCACCGCGCGCGTGCACGATTTCGCCGACATGCACGACCTGGGGGACATGCTGGTCGCCGCCGGATTCGCCGAGCCGGTGATGGACATGGAGCGCCTCACCATCGAGTACGCCGACGGCGACGCGCTGCTCGCCGACCTGCGCGCCAGCGGCCAGACCTGCGCGCTCGCGGGTCATGCTCGCGGTCTCGCCGGCCGGCGCTTTCTCGCCGCGCTCAAGGGCAAGCTGGCCGCGCAGCGCCGCGCGGGCAGGCTGCCTGTCAGCTATGAAGTGGTGTACGGACACGCCTGGAAACCCGCGCCGCGGCGCGCCGCCGACGGGCGCGCCATCGTGCAGTTCGAACGCCGGCCCGGATGATGCGCGAATCGGCGGTGAAATCCGAGTGATTTCATCGGCTTCCTTCTTGAGCGCGAATCCCGGCTGTGGTAATGTTGCCCCGCAATTTTCACGCTTGCGAGACGTTCCATTTCAGGCACATTCGGTGTCGTCCCGAAGCGCAACTGTTCGATTTCTCCAGTTGCGCTGCTGACTGTGTTTGCGTCGCTTGCCGCGGTCGCGGTCGGCATCGGGATAGGGTTTGCGGCGGTCGGCGCCTGGCTGGTGCTGCCGTTCGCGGGGGTTGAGGCGCTCGCACTGGGCATTGCGTTCGTGGCTATCGCGCGGCGCATGGCGGATTACGAGAGGAACGAAAGATGATGGCAAGCAAGTCGGCAGGCGGCATCGCTACCCGGGCGGCCACGGTTCTCGCATTCATCGTTGGTTGCGGTTTTTCGGGCCTGGCGTTGGCCCTGGAGTGGAACCTGCAGCCGGCCGGCAGCAAGCTCGCCGCCGACATCCACGAGCTGCACGAATACGTGATGCTCCTGTGCACCGTGATCTTCGTCGGCGTGTTCAGCTTCATGTTCTATTCGGTGTACGCGCACCGCAAGTCCAAGGGCCACAAGGCGGCGCAGTTCCACGAGAACACCACCGTCGAAATCCTCTGGACGGTGATCCCGGCGATCATTCTGGTCGTTATCGCCATCCCGACCACGCGCACGGTGATCGCGCAGAAGGACACCACCAATCCCGACCTGACCATCAAGGTCACCGGCTACCAGTGGAAGTGGGGCTACGACTACGTCAAGGGCGAAGGCGAGGGCATCAGCTTCATCTCGACGCTGGCGACGCCGCGCGAGCAGATCGAAAACAAGGCGGAGAAGGGCCCCAACTACCTGCTCGAGGTGGACAACGAACTGGTGGTGCCGATCGGCAAGAAGGTGCGCATGCTGACCACCGCCGCCGACGTGATCCACTCCTGGTGGGTGCCGGTGTTCGGCGCCAAGCAGGACGCCATTCCCGGCTTCATCCGCGACCTGTGGTTCAAGGCCGAGAAGACCGGCACCTTCCGCAGCCAGTGCGTCGAATTGTGCGGCAAGGAGCACGGCTTCATGCCGATCGTGGTCCGGGTGGTGAGCCAGGAGGACTACAGCAAGTGGGTCGGCGAAAAAATGAAGCTGATCGCGGCGGCCGCGGACGACCCCAACAAGACCTACGCGCTGGCCGAGCTGATGACGCGCGGCGAGCAGGTGTACGCGAAGAACTGCGCCGTCTGCCACCAGGCGACCGGCAAGGGCACGCCGCCCGCGTTCCCGCCGCTGGACGGCTCGAAGACCGTGCTCGGGCCGAAGGCGGAGCAGATCAAGACCGAGCTGTTCGGCCGGCCGAAAACCGCCATGGTGGCGTTCGGCGGCCAGCTGAACGACGTCGAGCTCGCGGCGGTGATCACCTATACGCGCAACAGCTGGAGCAACAAGACCGGCGAGGCGATCCAGCCCGCCGAAGTCAAGGCTCTCCGGAAGTAAGCAGGGACTCGGGAGAATAAGATGAGCGCAGTCGTAGACACCCACGGCCACGATCACGCCCACGGCGGGCACGGCCACCACGACGATCACGGTCATGGCGGCGGCTACAGCGGCCTCATGCGCTGGGTCACCACCACCAACCACAAGGACATCGGCACGCTGTACCTGTGGTTCAGCTTCACCATGTTCATGGTCGGCGGCGGCATGGCGATGGCGATCCGCCTGGAACTCTTCCAGCCCGGCATCCAGTTCTTCAATCCGGACCTGTTCAACCAGTTCACCACCATGCACGGCCTGATCATGGTGTTCGGCGCGATCATGCCGGCCTTCGTCGGCTTCGCCAACTGGCAGATCCCGATGATGATCGGCGCGCCCGACATGGCCTTCGCGCGCCTGAACAACTGGTCGTTCTGGCTGCTGCCCTTCGCGGCGTCGCTCCTGATCATTTCCTTCTTCACGCCGGGCGGCGCGCCCGGGGTGGGCTGGACCATGTACGCGCCGCTCACCGCGCAGATGGGCGTCGGCATGGACCTCACGATCTTCGCCGTGCACCTGCTCGGCATGAGCTCGATCCTCGGCTCGATCAACATCATCACCACCATCCTCAACATGCGCGCGCCCGGCATGACGCTGATGCGCATGCCGCTGTTCGTCTGGACCTGGCTGATCACCGCCTACCTGCTGGTGGCTTCGATGCCGGTGCTCGCGGGCGCGGTGACGATGTCGCTCACCGACCGGCATTTCGGCACCTCGTTCTTCAACGCCGCGGGCGGCGGCGACCCGGTGCTCTACCAGCACATCTTCTGGTTCTTCGGCCACCCCGAGGTC
>CAZPNH010000390.1:0-3224 GCA_964587635.1 uncultured Bordetella sp. | reverse complement strand
GGATTCTTGAACGGCGGCATGCGGACGGCTCCTGAGGCAATGCAACAGCCCCAAGAGGTGCATTTACTGTGCCAGCGCCACCCCTATGAAAGCAGAAGATTCCTGGCGCCGACGGCACGGACTTGGTGCGCGAAACAGCCCATCGCACCGCTTACAGGCATGCGCGCACCAAAAAAGCAGGTCAGGGATTGAGCTGGCGGTAGACCGCGTCGGCGACCGCGAGAAGGTCCTCTTTGCTCAGGTCTGCGGAAGACAGCGCGTAACCGAGTTTACGGTCGATCCAATAGAAGACCTTCACGTTCCCCTCGGCCGCAAATCGAAACGCGGTTTCGCGGTTGTCCGTCGCTTCGGTGCGCACATAGAGCGTGATGCGGCGGCCCTGCGCCGTCTGGTACATGAAGTGCGCCACGGGGCCGTTGTCACCCGGCAGCAGCCGCCCGCCGACCAGGCTGTAACCGGCCGCTTCCAGCTTGGGCGCGCGCACCTGGGCGCCGAGGCGCTTGGAGAGCCAGGCCACCAGATGCTCTTCCTGATCTGCGCCGACCTCGACCGGATGGCGCACCTCGGGCGAGTAGGTCGCATGCGCGATGGCGGCACGCTTGACGAAGGCAGGCACTTCGGCCTGCGGCGCAACGGCTACGCGCGCGGCGTGCAGCTGCCAGCCGGCGAACGTTCCTGCGCAAAGACCGAGAACCGCCCACGCCGCCGCCATCGCGGGCGCGCGCCAGCGCCACCGCGGCGCGCGCAGCCGCTCCGGCACGGGTTCCGCGAGCACCGGGTCATAGAGCTGGTGCAGCGCCTGCGACAGCGCTTTCAGTTCGGCATCGTCCTGTGGTGCGCTATTCATTTCTCAATTTCTCATTTCACGATCTTCAGTTGTTTCCCGTTCGCCGGCAGCCCGGAAAGCATGGCACGCAGCTTCTCTCTCGCTCGCGCCAGCCGCGACATCACCGTGCCGATCGGGATCTCGAGCGTGCCCGCCGCTTCGGCATAGCTCATATCCTCCAGCGCCACCAGCAGCAGCACTTCGCGCTGATCGGGCGGCAGGCGCCGGATCGCCAGATCCAGGTCGCGCAACACCAGCGTGTCGGTCTCGCGCGCCGGCTGCGCGAGCTCCGGCATCTCTTCGTCCAGCTGCGTGGCGGGACGCGCAGCCCTCAACTGATTGACGTAGAGGTTGTGCATCACCGTAAACAGCCACGCCCGCAGGTCGGTGCCGCGCCGGTAGAGATGCAGCTTCGCCCAGGCGCGCTCAAGCGTGTCCTGCACGAGGTCGTCCGCCGCGGCACGGTCCCCCGCAAGCGCCCGCGCGTACCGCCGCAGGCGCGGGATCAGTTCGACGATGCTCTCTGCGTCGCTCATACGGATGAACAGTCTACCCGCCGCGCTATTCCGTCAAGAAATGCAAAAGCCCCGCAGCAGCGGGGCTTTTGCGGGACAGCGGTGGTGGCCTATTTCTCGCGGTAGGCGTCGTGGCAGGCGCCGCAGGCCTTGGCAACGCCGCCGAAGGTGGCCCGGACGCCGGCTTCGTCCTTGGCGCGCGCAGCAGCCCCCAGCTTGGCGGTCTCGGTCTCGAGCGTGTCGGCCGCGGCCTTGAATTTGGCCATTTCCGTGAACGCCTCGGGCTTGGTCTTGGACTTCTCTCCGGACGTGGTCGGATCGAAACCGTCCCAGGGCATGCGCGCAAGATTCTCGAGGAAGGTCGCATTGCGGGCGACGATGTCCGCGTTGTAGGGGACTGCGCCCTTGAGCATCGCGCCGATCGGGCCCAGGTACTTGCCCTGCAGGACCATCGCCGCCTGGCGCTGCTTCACCAGCACATCGGGTTTCGCCTGCGCAATCGCTTCAAGCGAGGCGCCGCCGAGGGCGGCAACCGCGACCGCCGCAGCCAACAGTTTCATTCTCATCCGTTTCTCCTCAGAAAGGTCGTTTGACGATCAGATAGACGGCGAGCGCCGCCAAGCCAAGCAGAACGAGCGCGAGCCACGAACTGGCAAAACGCGCCGGCGTACTCCCGGCAGCGGCGTCCGCCGGCAGCTGTTTCACGCCGGTAAACATCGCGCCGATGAGATTCTCCTTCATGAAACCCGCGTGATACAGCACGGCGATCAGGTGCAGGCCCGCCAGCAGCAGCAGCAGGTTGAAATTCCAGCTGTGCAGCGTCGACAGGCGATCCGACATCGCCTTGCTGATCAGCGAGGCGAGCGGCCCCTCGCTCAGCAGGTCGTCGTTGGCGAACAGGCCCGTGCTTGCCTGAAACAGCAGCGCCAGCAGCAGCACCAGCACCATCCAGCCGCCCAGGGGATTGTGCCCGGCGTAGGGCGCCGGGGCGCGCGCGAGGAGTTTCTTCGCGAAGCCGATGCAGGCCGAAGGTCCTGCCAGGAAATTCGAAAACCGCGCGTAGGTGCTGCCGGCGAAACCCCAGAGGATGCGGAACAGCACCAGCGCAAGCACGGCGTAGCCGGCGCGCATGTGCCACTCGATCCAGTCGCTGCCGGATTTGCCGCTGAAAAACATGAATGCGAACAGCAGCACCAGCGCCCAGTGAAACAGCCTCACCGGCGCATCCCACACCTTGACCCGCACTTCGGAGACTTCCATGCATCTCCCTCCTAACAGCCGCGGCGGGAGTTTATTCCCCGGCGCCCGTCACCTGAGGCCGGCGACGTAATCGGCGACCGCCTGGATCTCGCGGTCGCTCATTCGCGTGACCACGCCGCGCATCATGCCGTTCGGATCGTTGGCGCGGGCGCCGGCGCGGAAAGCCTTGAGCTGCGCCTCGACGTACTCGGGGAACTGGCCGGCAATGCGCGGAAACAGCGCGGGCATGCCGGCGCCGGCCGGGCCATGGCAGCCCGCACAGGCCGCGACGCCGGTGGCGATGTTGCCGCCGCGGTAGATTTTCTGGCCCAGCGCGGCGAGTTCCTTGTCCTTGGCCGCGGCGGGCTTGAGTTTCTGGGAGGCAAAGTAAGCCGCGACGTCATTCATGTCGGCCGGGGAAAGGTTCGCGACCATTCCCGCCATCACCGCATTGTCGCGCTCGGCCTTCTTGGCGCCCTGCGGTTTGAAATTGACGAGCTGCTTGTGCAGGTAGTCGAAGTTCTGTCCCGCGAGCTTCGGATTCGCGGACATCACGCTGTTGCCGTCGGCGGCATGGCAGGCGGCGCAGACCTGGGTCGCGATGGTTCCCCCCTTCCCCGCATCGGGCTTGGCGGCGTCCTCGG
>CAZPNH010000389.1:0-3226 GCA_964587635.1 uncultured Bordetella sp. | reverse complement strand
TCAACGGCCCGGGCGAGTCCAAGCACGCCGACATCGGCATCAGCCTGCCGGGCACCAACGAGGTTCCGGTGGCGCCGGTCTACGTCGACGGCGAGAAGACCGTGACGCTGAAGGGCGGGCGCATTGCCGAGGAGTTCCAGGCAATCGTCGAAAACTACGTGAAGGACAATTACGCGCCGGGCGCGCAGCGGCAGCGCGAGCGGGGCAAGAAGATTCCGATCAAGGCTGTTTCATGAGCACGTCCCTGCAGGCGGTCCGCGGCATGAACGACGTGCTGCCGGAAGAGGCGGCGCTGTGGCGCGCCTTCGGCGCCACCGTCGAGGCCTGGCTGGAGCGCTGGGGCTACCGCGCCATCCGCATGCCGCTGGTGGAGAACACGGCGCTGTTCCGCCGCGCCATCGGCGAGGCGACCGACATCGTCGAGAAGGAAATGTATTCCTGGCGCGACGAGCTGAACGCCGAGGAGCTGACGCTGCGCCCCGAAGGCACCGCCTCCTGCGTGCGCGCCGCCATCGAGCACAGCCTGCTCTACGACGGGCCGAAGCGGCTCTGGTACGGCGGCGCAATGTACCGCCACGAGCGGCCGCAGAAGGGGCGCTACCGAGAATTCCACCAGTACGGCGCCGAAGCCTTTGGTTTTGCGGGGCCCGACGTGGACGCCGAACTGATCGTGATGTGCGCCCGGCTGTGGCCGGAACTGGGATTGAAGGGCATCCGCCTGGAGTTGAACACGATCGGCTCGCCCGGCGAGCGCGCGCGGCACCGCGCCGACCTGGTGAAGCACCTGGAGGCCAATGAGGCGAAGCTGGATGCCGACGCGAAGCGCCGCCTGCACAGCAATCCGCTACGCGTGCTCGACTCGAAGAATCCGATGGTGCAGGAGGTCACGGCCAGGGCCCCGGCACTCATGGGTTATCTCGGCGAGGCTTCGCTGGCGCATTTCGAGGGACTGAAGAAACTTCTGTCCGCCGCGGGGGTCGAATTCGCGTTCAATCCGCGTCTGGTGCGCGGCCTCGACTACTACAATCTCACCGTTTTCGAGTGGGTCAGCGATGCGCTGGGCGCCCAGGGAACGGTTTGCGGCGGCGGCCGTTACGACGGGCTGTTCGAGCAGCTTGGCGGCAAACCGGCGCCGGGTGTCGGTTTTGCCATGGGCTGCGAGCGGCTGGTCGCGCTGATCCGGGATTCCGGTAATGCGCCGGCGGCGCCCAGGCCGGATGCTTACGTCCTGCACCAGGGCGAGGGCGCGCTCGAATACGCGTTTGCCGTGGCGGATGCGCTGCGCTCGGCCGGCCATGCGGTGGTGCTGCATGCCGGCGGCGGCAGCTTCAAGTCGCAGATGAAAAAAGCCGATGCGAGCGGCGCCTGGGCGGCGCTGATCGTCGGCGAGGATGAAGTGCGCGCCGGCGAAATATCGGTGAAGGCCCTGCGCCGGAGCGGGGAACAACTGCGCATCGGCCGCGGGCGCGTGCTGGAGGAATTCGCGGCGACACTGCAAAGGATCAAGGCATAGGCATGGCGTACGATCTCGAAGAACAGGAACAGCTGGCCACCTTCAAGGGCTGGTGGAACGACAACGGCACGAAAGTGCTTACGGTGATCGCCGCGGTGGCGATCGCCGCATCCGCCTGGCAGGGCTGGCGCGTGTGGCACGCCACCCAGGCGCAACAGGCCGGCGCGCAGTACGACGCGCTGCTCCGGGCGGTGCAGGCGGGCGACGCCAAGGCCTTGCGCGATGCGGGCGGCACGCTGGTCGAAAGCTATCCCCGTACCTACTACGCATCGATGGGCGCGCTGGTGTCGGCGCGCTTCTACTTCGACCGCGCGGACCTGAAAAACGCCAAGGTGCAGCTGCAATGGGTGGTCGACCGCTCGACTTCCGACGAGATGCGCGATCTCGCGCGCCTGCGGCTGGCCGGGGTGCTGCTCGACGAAAAGGCCTACGACGAAGCGCTCGCGCTGCTGGAAGCGAAGCACGCGGCGCCGCTGGAGGCGCAGTACGCCGCGCTCAAGGGTGACCTGCTGCTGGCCAAGAACAAGTCCGCCGACGCGAAGACTGCCTACCGCACCGCGCTGGAAAAGTCGGACCGCAAGGACGCCGCCTTCCGCGCCAGCGTGCAGCTGCGCCTGGACGCGCTCGGCGGATGACGGTGCGCCCCGCGTTTCCGGCGGCGATCGCCGCCGCCCTGCTGCTGTCGGCCTGCTCGAGCATGCCGAGCCTGCCCAGCAGCATCAATCCGCTCGACTGGTTTGCCAGCAAATCGACCGGCCCGAAGCCCTCCGAATTGCCGGCGCTGACCAGCCCGCAGGGCGTGCGCGTGCTCTTGTCCGCCAACATCGGTGCGGCGGAGGCCTACGTCTTCAGCCCGGCGCTGTCGGGCGACGGCGTGTACGTGGCGTCGCGCAGCGGCACAGTGGCGCGCCTGGATGCGGCCTCCGGCCAGGCCAAGTGGCGCATCTCGGTCGGCAAACAGCTCTCCGGCGGCGTCGGCAGCGACGGCACGCTCGTGGTGGTCGCCTCCGGCGACGGCGAGGTCATGGCGCTGGATGCGCAAACCGGCACGGTGCGATGGCGCGCCCGCGTGTCGAGCGAGGTGCTGGCGGCGCCCAAGCTGAGCGAAGGGGTGGTGCTGGTGCGCAGCGCCGACAGCAAGATATTCGCCTTCGGCGGCGAAGACGGCAAGCGCCGCTGGGTCTACCAGCGCGCCGCGGCCTCGCTCATCGTGCGTTCGCCGGTCGGCATGACGGTGCGCGAGGGCTCGGTCTACGCCGGCTTCTCGGGCGGCAAGCTGGTGGCCATCACGCTCGCCAACGGCACGCTGCGCTGGGAGGCGACCGTGGCTATGGCGAAAGGCGCGACCGAACTCGAGCGCGTGACCGACGTGGTCGGCGAGCCCTCGACGCAGGGCAGGGAAGTCTGCACCGGGGCCTACCAGGGGCGCGTCGCCTGCTACGACGTCCTCAACGGCAACCAGCTCTGGACGCGCGAGATATCCACGCTCACCGGCGTGTCCTTCGACGCGCGCTATGCGTTCATCAGCGACGACAAGGGCGCGGTGCACGCGCTCGACCGGACCAACGGCCGCAGCGTCTGGAAGCAGGACCGGCTGGCCTACCGCCAGCTGTCGCTGCCGCTGCCGCTCGGCACCGAGGTGGCGCTGGGCGACCTGCAGGGCTTCGTCCATTTCCTCGCACGCGAGTCGGGCGCGTTCATCGCGCGCATCGC
>CAZPNH010000388.1:0-3227 GCA_964587635.1 uncultured Bordetella sp. | reverse complement strand
GCGATCCAGATCACGTTGCCGGACTTGCGCAGGTCGAGGCCGCGCGTCTGCAGGATGATGTCGAGCGCCTGATCCCAGGGCACGTCCTTCAGCCGCAGCGTGATATTGCCGCCGACCGTGTCGCTGGTGATGATGTTCAGGTCGGTGAAGTCGGCGATGACGTTGAGCACCGCGCGCACCTCCACGTTCTGGAAGTTGAGCGAAAGCTTCTCGCCCGAATAGCGGCCCTTCTGCGACAGCTTGGACGGGTCCTGCGCGGCAGCCTTCACCTCGACCACGAACTGGCTGTCGGTCTGGTAGGCGTTGTGCTCCCACTGCCCCTTCGCCTCGACGACCATGCGGACGTTTTCGCCCTGCTGGAAGGTGCTGACGGTCTGCACCGGCGTGGCGAAATCGACCACATCCAGCCGCCGCCGCATGCTCTCGTGCAGCGATGTCTTGAGGAATTCGATGACGATGTTCTGGCCTTGTTGCCGGATATCGATGCCGGTCGAATTGTCGGCGAGATCGACCACAATGCGGCCCTCGCCCGCGCTGCCGCGGCGGAAATCGACCTCGCGGATCGCATGCGCGGAATCCGCCTTGCCTTCGGCGAAGTTCGACACCTGGTTCGCCGCCGCGCCGACGGGCGCGGCTGCCGAGGACAGGGTGACGATGATGTTCTTGCCGTCGACGGTCACCTGATGTGCCACCGCGCGGCGCAGGTTGAGCACCATCCGCGTGCGGTCGGCGCCCTGCACCAGGTTCATGCTGCGCAACTCGCCTTGGGCGACATCCTGCGAGCTCTTGCCCAGCGCGTTGGTGGTATCCGGAAAGTCGAACACGATGCGCGCCGGATTGGCGACGGTGAAGCTCGGCGGCGCGCTCTTCAGCGGTTCCTTGGTGGTGATCCGCACCACGATGTTGCCGCCCTGCTGGGCTACGTCGAAGGCCTCGATGCTGTTCGCCTGGGCGAAAGCGGCTCCCGTCCATACGAGCCCGGCAGCCACCACGACGCACAGTTTTCGCAATCCGTTGAACATGTTCATCTCCTGCCCTCCGCCATTTGCACTGCAGTGCTGCGTTCTATCCAGTCTCCGCCGCTGTCCTGGACCACTTCCTTGAGGCTGATCTGGCCCTCTTCGATGCCCGTGATCACGCCGAAATTCTGGCCCATGTAGTTGCCCTTTTTGACGCGGAACAGGTTCGAACCGGCCCTGACCAGCGCATACATGTCCTGGTTCTGGCTGAGCGTGCCGACCATCTGCAGCGACTCGAGCGGGAAGGCTTCCAGCGGTTCCTTGGGACGGTTGAGATCGGGCTGCACGCCACCGCCGCCGCCGCCGGTCGAGGCCTGCGCCACCACGATGCGGCTGGGAACAAACGGGTCGAGCATGCTCTCGCCCTTGTACGGCACCGGCTCGTAGGACTTCACCTGCGGCAGCGGGTCGACCCGTCCGCGCAGATCCTTGGTCATGGCGGCCAGTTCCTGCTTGAGCTCGCCCTGCTCCTCGCCGCCGCAAGCGGCAAGCAGCGCTGCGCCCGCCAGGGCGGCGGCCACTTTCGTTGCGCGCATGATCCTCATTTCTTCGCCGCTCCCTTCTTCGCGCCGGCGGCCGCCTTGCGCTGGTTCGCCACCTCTTCGTCGTCGAGGTAGCGGAAGGTCCGCGCAGTCACGTCCATCGTCAGGTTGCCGTCCCTGCCCGCTTCGATCGAGACGTCGTTCAGGGTCACGATGCGCGGCAGCTGGCCGACATCGGCGGCAAACGCGCCCATGTCATGGTAATTACCGATCACTCTGACCTGAATCGGCAGCTCGGAGTAGAACTCCCTCGCGGACTCGGAAGGAGCCGGCTTGAACAGATCGAACTGCAGGCCGCGCGACAGGCCCGCCTGGTTGATGTCCACCAGCAGCGCGTCCATCTGCGACTTGTTCGGCAGTTGCTTCAGCAGCGCGCCGAACTGGGTGTCGATCTCCCGCAACTGCTGCTTGTGCAGATCGAGATTGACCGCCTGCGTCTTCTTCGCCAGGTAGTCCTTCTTCAGCGTCTCTTCCTGCGCGAGTCCCTTGTCCAGCTCCTCCATCTGTCCCTGCCAGAGGCCGAAATAGCCCGCCACCGGCACCGCCACCAGGATCGCGATCAGCACCACCAGCTTGGGCGCGAACGTCCAGGTTCCCGGATCCTTCCAGTTGGTATGTTTGAAATCCTCGGCGATCTGATTGAAATTGAGCGCCATGGCTTATCCCTTTTTCGCCGTGGCCGCCTTGGCCGCGTCCTTGGCCGCGTCCTTTGCGTCCGGCGCAGTGGGGCGTTTCATCGAGAGTTTCAGGTTGAATTCGGATATGCGCATCTTGCCGAGCGTCGCGGCCTTGATTTCCACCAGGTTCGGGCTGGCGAGCCAGGGCGAGGATTCGATGTTGCGCATCAGCGTGGAGACGCGCGCGTTCGACTGCGCGTAGCCGACCAGTTCGATGCTCGGGCCCCTCTGCTTGACCGACTTGAGGAACACGCCCTCCGGCATCTGCCGCACGAGTTCATCCAGCAGGTACACGGTTTGCACGCGGTCGGCCTGCAGGGTTTCGATCACCTGCTTGCGCGCGAGCAGCGCCGCGATCTTGTCCTTCACTTCCTTGATCTCGTCGATCTCCTTGTCGAGCTTGGCGATCTCCGATTTGAGGAACTTGTTGCGGTCGTCCTGCGCGCTGATGCGCTGGGAATAGAAAACCCAGACCGCGCCGACGATGGCGAGGCCGAGTACCGCCGTCATGCCACCCAGCACGGCGAAATGCGTGCGCGCGCGCTTGCGCCGCTCCTCGCGGTGCGGCAGTAGATTGATCTTGCCGCTCATACCGGGTCGAACCTCCGCATGGCGAGGCCGCAGGCGACGATCAGCGAAGGCGCGTCCTGCATCAGCCGCTTGAGCTGGATGCGCGGGGAGGTCTGCATCGCGCCGAAGGGATTGGCGACCACGGTCGGCACCTGGGTGCGCGTGTGCACGACTTCTTCCAGGCCGGGAATCACCGCCGAGCCGCCCGCCAGCAGGATGTGGTCGACCGAGTTGTAGGACGTCGAAGTGAAGAAAAACTGCAGCGCGCGCTGCACTTCCTGCGACAGATTTTCCATGAACGGCCGCAGCACCTCGGCCTCGAAATCGTCGGGCAGGCCGCCGGAACGCTTGGCGTTCTCCGCCTCTTCCGGGCTCATGCCGTAGCGCGCGACGATATCGGCCGTCAGCTGGTTGCCGCC
>CAZPNH010000387.1:0-3229 GCA_964587635.1 uncultured Bordetella sp. | reverse complement strand
GGACGGCTTCGCGCGCACCGTCGACGAATTCCGCGCCGGCGGCGGGCGCGGCGCCAATGTCACCATGCCCTTCAAGGATCAGGCCTTTCTCTATTGCCGGAACGCCGTTACCGACAGGGCGCGCGCGGCCGGGGTGGTAAATACCCTGATGTTCCAGCACGGTGCCGTGCGCGGAGACAATACCGATGGCGTGGGACTGCTGCGTGATGTCACGGTCAACCTCGGCCGTGCGATCGCCGGCATGCGGGTGCTGCTGATGGGCGCGGGCGGCGCGGCCCAGGGCGTGCTGGGCCCACTGCTGGCGGCCGCGCCGAAGCGGCTCGTCATCGCAAACCGTACCGCCGGGAAGGCGCGGTCGCTCGCCCAGCGCTACGGCGCGGCGGCGGGCGGGGGCTATGAGGATTTGGCCGGCGAGCGTTTCGACCTCCTGATCAACGCCACCTCGGCGGGCCTCGCCGGCGAGGCGCCGCCGTTGCCCGCGGGCGCGTTTGCGCCCGGCGCGCTCGGCTACGACATGGTGTACGGCCGCGACACGCCGTTCCTTGCCGTGACGCGCGCCGCGGGCGCCGAGGCCTGCGACGGGCTCGGCATGCTGGTCGAGCAGGCGGCCGAATCGTTCCTGCTCTGGCGCGGGCTGCGTCCGGATACGACTCCCGTGCTCGCGGCATTGCGCGGGCGCTGAATCCTCCCCGTGGCGAAACGCGAGGCGGGCTCCGGCAGCATTTTCCGGAGAGTTCTGTGGCTCGTGCTGGGTGCGTTCGTCTTTGCCGCGCTCGCCGTGCAGGGCTGGTTCTATGCACACGTGCTCTGGTGGCGGACGTACCAGCCTACGCAGACCGCGTTCATGGAAGCCCGGCTGCAGAAATTGCGCGAAAGGAACCCCGGTGCGCGGCTGCAGCAGCAGTGGGTACCGTACGAGAAAATATCGACGCAGCTCAAGCGCGCGGTGGTTGCCTCGGAGGACGCGAAATTCATGGACCACGAGGGGTTCGACTGGGAGGCCATTTCCAAGGCGATCGAAAAGAACGAAAGGAAGGGCAGGGTGGTGTCCGGCGCCTCGACCATCAGCCAGCAGCTCGCGAAGAACCTGTTTCTGTCGGGCGAGCGTTCCTACCTGCGCAAGGCGGAGGAGGCGGTGATTACCTGGATGCTCGAATCCACGCTCAGCAAGCGCCGCATCCTCGAGCTGTATCTCAACTTCGCGGAGTGGGGCGAAGGCGTGTTCGGGGCCGAGGCTGCCGCGAAATATCATTTCGGCGGCAACGCCGCGAGCCTGGGCGCTGCCCAGGCCGCCTATCTGGCGGTGATCCTGCCGAGCCCGCGGCGCTACGTGGCCGGCAAGACCACCCCCTTCGTATCGGGGCGGATCGAGACCATACTCGCGCGCATGCCCGCGGCGCAGATTCCATGACGTGCAGGATCACGCCTGCGTGATATGACCGAGCTGCCGACGCGCCTCGAAGTCGAAGACCTGCAGCAGAACCTGCAGGCGGTGCAGGACAGCCTCGCGCAAAAGCGCGCGCCGGCCGACTTGCGCGCCGAGCTCGACCAGCTGCATCCCGCCGACGTCGCCTACATCCTGGAGGCCCTGCCGCTGGAAGAGCGGCTGGTGGTCTGGGACCTGGTCAAGGCCGATCGCGACGGCGAAATCCTGCTCGAGCTTTCGGATGCCGTGCGCGAGTCGCTCATCGCCACCATGGATTCCAAGGAGCTTGTCGCGGCGGCCGGGACCCTGGAGGCCGATGAGATCGCCGATCTCGCGCCCGACCTGCCCGACCAGGTCGTCCAGGACGTCATCCGCGCGCTGCCGCAGGAAGAGCGCGTGCTGCTGCGCGCCGCGCTTTCTTACGATGAAGGTACCGTCGGGGCGCTGATGGATTTCGACCAGATTGCGGTGCGCGAGGACGCGACCCTGGAGGCCGCGACGCGCACCCTGCGCGGCCTGGATGAACTACCTGCGCATACGGACCAGTTGTTCGTGGTGGATCGCGTGGAGCGGCTGACGGGAACGCTGCCGCTCGCGAGGCTGATTGTTTCCGACCTTGCGCGCCTGGTCGGCGAAGTCATGGTGCCGGAGAGCGTCAAGCTGCGCCCGGAGGATCGCGCCGAAGACGCGGCGCAGGCCTTCGAGCGCTACGACCTGGCCTCAGCGCCGGTCGTCGACCTGATCTCCGGCCGGCTGGTGGGCCGCGTCACGGTGAACGCGGTGGTGGACCACATCCGCGAAAAGAGCGCCGAAACCCAGCTCGCCGAAGCGGGTTTGTCCAAGGAGGAGGATGTCTTCGCCTCGGTGTGGAACAGCTTCAAGAACCGCTGGGCCTGGCTGGCGGTGAACCTCATGACCGCCTTCATCGCCTCCCGCGTGATCGGCGCCTTCGAGGGCTCGATCGAGAAACTGGTGGCGCTGGCCGCGCTCATGCCGATCGTCGCCGGCATCGGCGGCAATTCCGGCAACCAGACCATCACCATGATCGTGCGCGCGCTGGCGCTGGGGCAGATCCAGCAGCCCTACTGGCGGAAACTGGTCGCCAAGGAACTCGGCGTCGCCACGCTGAACGGCGTGATCTGGGGTTCGCTGCTGGGCGTGGTGACCTACCTGCTCTATCACAGCGTCGCGCTGGGCGGCGTGATGGCCCTGGCGATGCTGCTGAACCTGCTGCTCGCCGCGGGCATGGGGGTCGTGATCCCCTACCTGCGCGCCCGCTTCGGGCGCGATCCAGCCGTCGGCTCCTCGGTGCTGATTACCGCCTGTACCGACTCGGGCGGATTCTTCATCTTCCTCGGCCTGGCGACGTTGTTCCTGCTATAGCGCGGCGAAGGCCGCGCGCGCGGCGGCGAGCGTCGCGTCGATCTCCGCCGCGCCGTGCGCCGCGGAAACGAACCCGGCCTCGTAGGCGGACGGCGCCAGGTACACGCCGCGGTTGAGCATCCCGTGGAAGAATTTGTTGAAGCGGTCCTTGTCGCACTGCATGACCTCGGCGAAGCTCGTTGGCGGCGCCGCGCGGAAGTACAGGCCGAACATGCTGCCGATGGATTGCGCCGAGAAAACAATATTTGCTTTCCTGGCCTCCGCCACCAGGCCTTGAACGAGTGCCTGCGTTGTCGCCTCGATGCTCGATTGAAAGTCCTTTGCTTCTACGAGCTTCAGCGTAGCCAGTCCGGCGGCCACGGCCACGGGATTGCCTGACAGCGTGCCCGCCTGGTAGACGGGGCCGAGCGGCGCGATTTT
>CAZPNH010000386.1:1627-3234 GCA_964587635.1 uncultured Bordetella sp. | reverse complement strand
GCCGCAGCCGAAAGCGGCGGACGCCAAGGGCGAGATGGGAAGCGACTGGTCGGGCGGATTCCTCTGCCCCTGCCACGGCTCGAAATTCGACCTCGCGGGCCGCGTTTTCAAGGGCTCGCCCGCGCCGATCAACCTCGAGGTGCCGCCGTACACCTATCTTTCCGACGGCAAGCTGCTGATCGGCGACGACAAGAAGGGGGCGTAACGACATGGCCAGCCGTCTGATGGCGCTGTGGGACTGGTTCGACGCGAGGATGCCCTCGGTCGGCGACGAATACCGCAAGCACATGTCGGAGTACTACGCGCCGAAAAACTTCAATTTCTGGTATTTCTTCGGCGCGCTGTCGATCATGGTGCTGGCGATCCAGATCGTCTCGGGCATCTTCCTGACGATGAACTACAAGCCGGACGCGGCGCTCGCCTTCGGCTCGGTCGAGTACATCATGCGCGACGTGCCGGGCGGCTGGATCATCCGCTACATCCACTCCACCGGCGCCTCCGCGTTCTTCGTCGTGGTCTACCTGCACATGTTCCGCGGCCTGCTGTACGGCTCGTTCAAGCAGCCGCGCGAGCTGGTGTGGATCTTCGGCGTGCTGATCTACCTCACGCTCATGGCCGAGGCCTTCTTTGGGTACCTCCTGCCCTGGGGCCAGATGTCCTACTGGGGCGCGCAGGTGATCGTCAACCTGTTCGGCACGGTGCCCTTCATCGGTCCGGACCTGTCGCTGTGGATCCGCGGCGATTACGTGGTGGGCGACGCGACGCTGAACCGCTTCTTCGCGCTGCACGTGATCGCCATTCCGCTGGTGCTGCTGGGACTGGTGGCGGCGCACATCCTCGCGCTGCACGACGTCGGCTCGAACAACCCGGACGGCGTCGAGATCAAGAAGCACAAGGGCCCCGACGGCCATCCGCTGGACGGCATCCCGTTCCATCCCTATTACACGGTGAAGGATTTCGCCGGCGCGGTGGTGTTCCTGGCGGTGTTCTGCGCCATCCTGTTCTTCGTGCCCGAGGTGGGCGGCTATTTCCTCGAGGCCAACAACTTCAATCCGGCCGACCCGCTCAAGACCCCGCCGCACATCGCGCCGGTCTGGTACTTCACGCCCTACTACTCGATCCTGCGCGCGGTGCCGCCGCTGTTCAATTCGCAGTTCCCGGGCGTGATGGCGATGGGCATCGCCACGCTGATCCTGTTCTTCCTGCCCTGGCTGGACCGCAGCCCGGTGAAGTCGATCCGCTACCGCGGCACGCTGTACAAGAGCGCGCTGGCGATCTTCGTCGTCACCTTCCTGGTGCTGGGCTACCTCGGCACCGAGCCGGTGACGGTGTGGGGCCAGTTCGGCGCCTGGCTCGGCAAGGCCGACCGCGCCACCGTCGTCGCGCGCATCTTCTCGGTGATCTACTTCGCGTTCTTCTTCCTGATGCCCTGGTACACGTCCGTGGACAAAACCAAGCCGGTGCCCGAACGGGTGACGATGTGAGCCGCCCCATGAAAAAACTTCTCCTCGTGCTCCTTTTCCTGCCGGCCCTGGCGTTTGCGTCGGAGGAGGGCTACCGCCTCGACCACGCGCCGATCGACCCGAAGGACCTGCTCAGCCTGCAGT
>CAZPNH010000386.1:0-1527 GCA_964587635.1 uncultured Bordetella sp. | reverse complement strand
GGCTACCGCCTCGACCACGCGCCGATCGACCCGAAGGACCTGCTCAGCCTGCAGTCCGGCGCGCGCACCTTCGTCAACTACTGCCTGAACTGCCACGGCGCGCAGTTCATGCGCTACAACCGGCTCACCGACCTCGGCCTCACGGAGCAGCAGATCCGCGACAACCTGATCTTCACCGACGCCAAGGTCGGCGACACCATGAAGGTGGCGCTGACGCCCAAGGACGGCAAGGCGATGTTCGGCGTGGCGCCGCCCGACCTCTCCGTGGTGGCGCGCTCGCGCGGCGCCGACTGGATCTACACCTACCTGCGCACCTTCTACCGCGACCCCAAGACGCCGACCGGCTGGAACAACGCCGTGTTTCCGACGGTGGCGATGCCCAATCCGCTCTGGGCCCTGCAGGGCGAGCGCGCCTACGGGCCGGCGCCGAGTGAAGCCAAGGAAGGGGAAGCCAAGGCCGCCGAGGGGGAGCACGGCGACGAACACGAGATGGTGTGGACGCAGCTCTCGCCCGGCAGCCAGAACACGGTGCAGTACGACACCACGGTGCGGGATCTGGTGAACTTCCTCGTCTACGTCGGCGAGCCCTCGGCCGTCAACCGCAAGCGCATCGGCATCGCCGTGCTGTTCGCGCTCGGCGTGCTGTTCATCTTCGCCTACGCGCTCAAGAAGGAATACTGGAAAGACGTGAAGTAGTCCCCATATACCGGTAGTACGAGCCGGGCGCCCGTCCGGCTTTTTTCTCTGTCTGGAAAGCCCGCAATATGATGCAACTGTACTCAGGCACCACCTGCCCGTTCAGCCACCGCTGCCGCTTCGTGCTCTACGAAAAGGGCATGGATTTCCAGGTGATCGACGTCGATATGTACAACAAGCCGGAAGACATCGCGGTGATGAATCCGTACAACCGGCTGCCGGTGCTGGTCGAGCGCGATCTCGTCCTGTACGAGTCGAACATCATCAACGAATACATCGACGAGCGCTTCCCCCATCCGCAGCTCATGCCGGCGGACCCGGTGATGCGCGCGCGCGCGCGGCTCATGCTGTTCAACATGGAAGTCGAGCTGTTCTCGCAGATCGAGGCGCTGGAATCCGGCAAGGAGAAGCAGGAGGACAAGGCGCGCGCCCACGTCACCGACCGGCTGATCGAGCTCGCGCCCATCTTCACCAAGACCAAGCACATGCTGGGCGACGACTTCACCATGCTGGATGTCGCCATCGCGCCGCTGCTGTGGCGCCTGGACCACTACGGCATCAAGCTCGGCAAGCCCGCCGCGCCGCTCATGAAGTACGCCGAGCGCATCTTCTCGCGGCCGGCCTTCATCGAGGCGCTGACGCCCTCCGAAAAGGTGATGCGCAAGTAATCCTCATGGCCGCGCCGGAGATCTCCACCAAGCCCTACCTGCTGCGCGCGCTCTACGAGTGGTGCGTGGACAACGGCTATACCCCGCACCTGGCGGTGAAGGTGGATTCGCGCTCGCAGGTGCCGTCGGAATACGTGCGCAACGGCGAGATCACGCTCAACGT
>CAZPNH010000385.1:0-3240 GCA_964587635.1 uncultured Bordetella sp. | reverse complement strand
CCGCCGCGACGCGATTCGCTCGACCGACGCCCCCGATAGCAATAGCGATCAACAGGAGAAACGACGATGAAAAAATGGCTGCTGTTCGTGCTGGCGCTCGCCCTGGCGGCGGGCTGTACCGTGATCGACCGCGTGCGCGGCACGCCGCCCGACCTGGGCGCGCGCTGGGTGCTGCTGCCGATCGCCAACCATACCGAGACGCCGCAGGCGGGGCTGCGCGCCGAGGCGATCGCCGAAACCGTGCTGCGCACGCTGGGCGTGAAGGACCTGGAGCGCTACCCGGCCTCGCTCAACCCGGAGACGCTGCTCGATCCCGCCGAGCGCAAGCTCAGCGAAACGGCGCTCGCCTGGGCCAAGGGGCGCGAGGCGCGCTACGCGGTCACCGGCGCGGTTGAGGAATGGCGCTACAAGGTGGGCGTGGACGGCGAGCCCGCGGTCGGCATGACAATCAGCGTCGTCGACCTGGGCAGCGGCGCGGTCGTCTACAGCGCCTCGGGCGGCAAATCCGGCTGGAGCCGCGAAGCGCTGTCGGCCGTGGCGCAGAAGCTGCTGCGCGAACTGCTCGCCGGCCTGCGCTAGCAGAGCGCGATCGGGCGGGATTCCAGGCGCGTCATGTCTTTCGGCACATGGCTGATCGCGGAAGGGCGGCAGCAGGCCTGGCGCTGGCTGGAAACCGTGCTGCTCACGCTGCTCGCCACCGCGCTGTCCTACGCCGCCAGCCCTCTCGATCCCTTCTTCATCGAGGCCGAGTTCCCGTGGGTGCTGTTCGCGCCGGCGCTGCTGGCGCTGCGCTACGGCGTGCTGCCGGGACTGGGCTCGGTGGCGGTGCTGGCCGCGGTCTGGGGCACCGAGCGCTCGATGGGCCTGGTGCAGCCGGCGCCGCCGACGCTCTACTTCATGGGCGCGCTGCTGCTCACGCTGGTCTGCGGCGAATTCGCCAGCATCTGGAACGGGCGCCTGCGCCGCATCGAGAGCACCTACCGCTATGCGCGCGAGAAGCTGGAGCGCCTCACGCGCCAGCACTACCTGCTGCTGCTGTCGCACGACCGCCTGGAGCAGGACCAGCTCTCCAGGCCGGTGACGCTGCGCGCGGCGCTCGCGCGCATCCGCAACCTCACCGCCGCCGACGACGCGGCGGCGCCGGACGGCCTGCCCGGGCTGCCGGTGCTGGCGGTGCTGCTGTCGCAGTTCTGCCAGCTCGAAGTCGCGGCCTTCTACGCCTGCACGGGCGGCAAACCCGATGCGCAGCCGCGCGCCGCGATCGGCCCGGCGCGGCCGCTCGATCCGGCCGACCCGATGGTGCTGCACTGCCTGGAGAGCAAGGCGCTCGCGCACGTGAGGATGGGCGGACTGTCCGGCGCGCAGGGCGGCGGCTACGTGGTGGTGGCGCCGGTGCTGGATGTCGAAGGGCGCCTGCTCGCGCTGTTCGCCATCGAGCAGATGCCGTTTCTCGCGCTGCACGAGGAAACGCTGTCCACGCTGGCGGTGCTGCTGGGCTACTACGCGGACTGGCTGCAGGTGTCGCGCCAGGCGCGCGTGGTGCAGCGCGCCCTGCCCGGCTGCCCGATCGAGTTCGCCGCCGAGCTGGTGCGCGTGCACCGCATGCGCGCCCAGTACGCGATACCGTCCACGCTGCTGCTGCTGCGCTTCGGCGGCCACCCGGACAGCGCCGCGTTCTCGCAGCTGCTGCGCCGCCAGCTGCGCGACCTGGACACGGTCTGGGAATTGCCGCTGCGCCCCGGCACGCTGGCACCGGTGCCCGACCTGCTGGTGCTGCTGCCGCTGGCCGGCCCGGCCGGCGCCGAAGGCGCGCTCGCGCGCCTGGAGAACGCGCTCGAGCTGCGCCATTTCACCGGCTTCGACGGCGCGCGCATCCGGCCCTACGACACGCAGATCGAAGCGGCCGATCCCTTCGTCACGCTCAAGCTGTTCCTGGACCAGCACGATGTTCGGCTATAAGGGCGGCCTCGCCGCGTTCGCGCTGGAGGCCGGCGGCCTCGCCACGCTGTTTTCCTTCAGCCAGAGCCAGGCACTGTTCGCCGCATACCTGATCGCGCACGCGGCGGCGAGCGTGCTGGTGGCGCTAGTGCTGCTGTCGCTGCTGTCCAAGGCGCAGCGCTCCCGGCCGCTGGCCGCGTTCCTGTTCTTCTTCTCCATCACCTTCTTCGTACCGGTGCTGGGCGTGGCCGGCCTGCTGGGCGCGGTGATGATCGGCAAGCTGATCCCGGAACGCGCGCGCAGCGAGCGCTTCGACCTGCACGACGCGCCGGTCTACGATCCGCGCGCGCAGGAAATCGCCGCGGTGCGCTCCAAGGGCGGCGTGCGGGTGCAGCTGGAGAACGCCTCGGCGCCCGTGGAAGCGCGGCTCAAGGCGCTGCTGGCGGTGCAGTCGCTGCCGGCGCGCGTCGCCAATCCGCTGGTGCGCGAGATGCTGTCGGATCCCTCCGACGACCTGCGCCTGGTGGCCTACGGCATCCTCGATGCGCGCGAAAAATCCATAAACGCGCGCATCCACGCCGCCGCGCAGCGGCTCATCCAGGCGCCGCCGGCGCGCGAGCGCGCGCTGCTGGAGCGCCAGCTGGCCGACCTGTACTGGGAACTCGTCTACCAGGGCCTGGTGCAGGGCGACCTGCGCGACCACGCGCTCGCGCAGGTGCGCGCGCACCTCGACCAGGCGCTCTCGCTGGACCCCGAAGACGCGGCGCTGTGGTCCCTGTGCGGCAGGCTGGCGGCGCTGGAAGGCGGCTATGAAGAGGCGCAGCGCGCGTTCGAGCGGGCGCTGCGCTTCGGGCTGGCCGAATCGCGCGTGCTGCCCTATCTCGCGGAGGTGGCCTTCCGCCAGCGGCGCTTCGACGAAGTGCGCGAACTGGCGGTCAAGCTGGGCGCCACCTCGCAGACGCAGCGCATGGCGCAGGTGGTGCAATTCTGGGGCGCGGCATGACCGCGCCGGCGCCGCCGGCCGCCGCGCCGTTTCCCACGGCCGCGTCCGCCGACATCGGCCTGCTGCTAGAAGGCACCTACCCCTACGTCTCGGGCGGCGTGTCGAGCTGGGTGCACCAGATCATCCGCGCGTTTCCCGAATACCGCTTCGCCCTCGCCTTCCTCGGCAGCACGCCGGCCGACTACGGCGCGATGAAATACAAGCTGCCGGACAACGTGGTGCACCTGGAAGCGCACTACATCCACTCCGGCAGCGACAAGCCGCAGGTGCGCGCCGAGCCGGGCGACCCGGCCGCCTTC
>CAZPNH010000384.1:0-3256 GCA_964587635.1 uncultured Bordetella sp. | reverse complement strand
AGGTTGTTGAAGCCGCCCGGGAATAGGTTGGTGTCCACCGGCGCCAGCTTGAAGCCGGAATTGCGCAGGTCCACCGAGCAGTAGAAGGGCGCTTCCTGCGCCTGCCAGCGCAGGCGGAACCAGCGCTCGATGGCCACGCTCGCGTCGAGCACGCGCTGCTCCAGCTCCAGCAGCGGGCCGTTGAGCGCGGTAGTGAGGTGCGGGACCATGGCAGGACCCCTTTGTGCGGTGAGCAGGGATCCCGGGGCCGGGGCCCCGGGATTACTTACTTCTTGGCGGCTGCCGGCTTGGGCTCGGCCGGCTCTTTCAGGCTGCCGCCGGACTGGTTCGCCATGTAGACGATGGCGCGCGACAGTTCGAAGTCGGTCAGGTCGGATGCACCGCCGCGCGCCGGCATGGCGTTTTTGCCCTTGATCGCCGTCGCGAGCAGGCCGCTGAGGCCTTCCTTGAGGCGCGGGCCCCACGCCGCCTTGTCGCCGATCTTGGGCGCGCCCGCGGCGCCGGTCAGATGGCAGGCACCGCAAACGGCCTTCACGATCTCGTCTCCCGCGCGCGGCGCGCCGCCGGCGGTGCCGGCCGCGCCGAATTCCACCGTGCCGACCGGCTGCAGGCGCGCGGCAACGGCTTCCGGCGTGAGCGCGGACGCATCCGCGTGCGGCCGGTTCACCACCAGCTGCACCGTCATGATGATGCCGAAAATCGGCACCACGAAAGCGAGCACAACGATCGTGATCAACTGTTGCGGCGTTTTGATGAAGGAGGAATGCTCGTCGTGCTCGGCCATGCGGCGTCCCCGGGTCGGTGCGTGTAAAATGCTGATTTTAGCGTGAAACTCGCGGTATCTGGAAGGCGCCCGTAGCTCAGCTGGATAGAGTACTGCCCTCCGAAGGCAGGGGTCGGACGTTCGAATCGTCTCGGGCGCGCCAACACCATAAAAACCAAGAAGGAGGAGTGAAATGACCAGGAAATTGCTGATCGCGGCCCTGTTGACGCTGCTCTCGGGCACTGTCTCCGCGCAATACCCGACCAAGCCGATCACGCTGCTGGTGCCGTTCGCCCCGGGCCCCACCGATACGGTGGCGCGCATCACGGGACTGGCAATGGCCAAGCCGCTCGGCACCAGCATCCTCATCGAAAACCGCCCAAGCGCCGGCGGCATCCTCGCCCCGGAGCTGCTGACCAAGGCGAACCCGGACGGCTACACCATCCTGATCCACCACATCGGCATGGCGACCGCGCCGGCGCTGTACCGCCAGCTGCGCTACAAGCCGCTGGAGGATTTCGAGTACATCGGCCTGATCAACGAGGTGCCGATGACGCTGGTCGGCCGCATCAACCTGCCGCCGAACAACCTGAAGGAACTGCTCGCCTACATCAAGGCGAACAAGGAAAAAATGAGCCTCGCCAACGCCGGCATCGGCGCCGCCTCGCATCTCTGCGGCATGCTGTTCCAGAGCGCGATCCAGGCGGACCTGCTCACGGTGCCGTACAAGGGCACCGGCCCGGCGATGAACGACCTGCTCGGCGGCCAGGTGGACTTCATGTGCGACCAGACCACCAGCACCAGCAACCAGATCAAGGCGGGCAAGGTGAAGGTCTACGGCGTGACCACGCTCACGCGCGTGCCGTCGCTGAAGGAAATCCCCACGCTGGACGAGCAGGGCCTCAAGGGATTCAACATCGCCATCTGGCACGGCCTCTACGCGCCCAAGGGCACGCCCAGGCCCGTGATCGACAAGCTCTCGGCGGCGCTGCAGGAAGCGCTGCGGGATCCGATCGTCAAGCAGCGCTTCAACGAGCTCGGCACCGAGCCCATGGATCCGAAGTTCGGCACCCCCGAGGCGCTGCGCAGCCACCTCAAGGCGGAAATGGAGAAGTGGGCGCCGATCATCAAGGCGGCGGGGGTCTACGCCGATTGAGTCGGTGCGGCAGAAACGAAAAAGGCGCCCGAGGGCGCCTTTTTTTGTTCCTGCTTTTTTTACGCGACGCCGTTTTTCTTGAACCAGGCCAGCATGCGCTTCCAGCCGTCTTCCGCTTCGGCCTTGCGGTAGGTCGGCCGGTAGTCGGCGTGGAAGCCGTGCGGCACGTCCGGGTAGACGTGGATCGGGCAGGACTTGTCCTTGCCGAAGGCGAGCAGGCCGGCGCGCAGGCGCTCGACGTCCGAGAGCGGAATGCCCTGGTCGGCGCCGGCGTAGAGGCCGAGCACCGGGCAGTGGATCTGGTCGGTGACGTCGAGCGGACCCTGCGTCATCGCCGGCGGGATCGGCTGGAGCGAGCCGTACCAGGACGTCGCGGCCTTGATCTTCTTCTGGTGCGCGACATACATCCAGACCATGCGCCCACCGCGGCAATTGCCGGTCAGGCCGAGCTTGGCCGTGTTCGCGCGCTTGTTCTTCTCGGCCCAGGCCAGCACCGCGTCCAGATCGGCGTAGGCCTGCTCGTCGGTGAGCTTGTTCGCGCCCGCGATCACTTCCTTGATGTCGGTGACCTTCGACAGGTCGCCGATGCGGAAGAACGGGTCGGCCGAGACCGCGAAATAGCCGAGCTTGGCGAGCCGCCGGCACATGTCCTTCTGGTATTCGTGCAGCCCGAAGACTTCCGGGATCACCATCACCACGGCTCTCTTGCCGCCGCTCTTGGGCACTGCATAGTAGGCCGGGATGTCGCCGATCTTGATGTCGCCGCCGTCCAGGCCATCCATCGGCGTCTTGATCGCCTGCGCGAGCACCGGCTCGGCGGCGACGGCGAAGCCGGCGGCCAGCGCGGCAGCGATGAAACTGCGCCGGTCGACCGGTATTTTCGGCACCAGGCTGTTGAAATGGTCATCGGACCACAGGCCTTGCGGAACTTCCTTCAGCATGATTTCTCCTCTCAGGGTAATAACGACGTTAACGTAGGCACGGCGGGCTCTATTCCTTGACCGCCGTCAGTCCGGGCGGCAGCCGGCCCTCCGGCCGCAGCGCAGCCCGCTCGGCGCGCAGCACCGCCTCCAGCGCGCGGTTGCCGGTTTTGATCGCGGAATCCAGAAGCATCAGCGCGAACAGGTCGCGTTGCGCGTGGCTGCCGCCGATTCTGCGCAATTCCTTGCGCACCGGCGCGAGCCGTTCGACGACGCGCGCGTGGTCCTTGTGGCGCCAGGCGACGGCGGCGTCGCACGCGGCCCGGCCCACGGCGGAATGGACGCGCGCAGTCGTGCCGTGCTTTTCCAGGGAAGGAACCGACCCGAGCGCGAGCGCGTAATGCGCGTCGACGAAGG
>CAZPNH010000383.1:0-3256 GCA_964587635.1 uncultured Bordetella sp. | reverse complement strand
CAAGAAGCGCTACCTAGAACTGACCAAGGGCAGCGCAAAATAGCCCGGCCCCTCAGTTTCCCGCCAGCCTGCGGCGCAGGATCTCGTTCACCTGCGCCGGATTCGCCTTGCCCTGGGTGCGCTTCATCACCTGCCCCACCAGCGAGTTGAACGCCTTCTCCTTGCCGGCGCGGTAGTCCTCCACCTGCTTCGCGTTCGCCGCCAGGACCTCGTCGACGGTCTTTTCGATCTCGCCACTGTCGGAGATTTGCTTTAAGCCTTTCTTCTCTATCACTTCATCTGCGGTTTTAGCCTCACCGTTCCACAACGCATCGAAAACCGCTTTCGCAGTTTTATTGTTAACGGTGCTATCAGCGATCCTCGCAAACAAGCCAGCGAGCATCTGGGGAGTGACGTGCGATTGATCGATATCTAGATTCGCTTCGTTGAGCGCGCCTGCAAGTTCACCCATGATCCAGTTTGCTGCAAGCTTTGCCATACCACTCGCCACGGGCTCCTTACCATCAATCCCCATTGCGACTTTGGCCATGGCCATTCCGATTCGAACGGTCTCTTCGAAATAGTCTGCCGTCGCCTTCGAGGCTATTACGTGGCTTGCATCGTACGGCGACAGTCGGTATTCCCGTGCAAAGCGCTCTTGCATTTGCGCAGGAAGCTCCGGCATCGTTGATCTGACGCGCTCGATATCTGCCTCCGAAATCACCAGCGGCAGGAGATCCGGATCGGGGAAGTAGCGATAGTCCTGCGCGTCTTCCTTCGAGCGCATGGAGCGGGTTTCATTCCTGTCGGGGTCGTAGAGGCGCGTCTGCTGCTCGATCGCGCCGCCGTCCTCGATGATCTCGATCTGGCGCCGCGCCTCGTACTCGATGGCCTGCTCCATGAAGCGGAACGAATTGAGGTTCTTGATCTCGCAGCGCGTGCCCAGTTTGCCGTCGCCCGTTTTCCTGACCGAGACGTTGGCATCGCAGCGGAAGGAGCCCTCCTGCATGTTGCCGTCGCAGATGCCGATCCAGGTGACCAGCGCATGCAGGGCGCGCGCATACGCGACCGCCTCCTTCGAGCCGCGCAGCTCGGGTTCGGTGACGATCTCGAGCAGCGGCGTGCCGGCGCGGTTGAGGTCGATGCCGGTCATGCCCTGGAAATCTTCGTGGAGGGACTTGCCTGCATCCTCCTCCAAGTGAGCGCGGGTCAGGCGAATCGACTTCTCGGTCTTGTCGACGAAAAAACTGACGCTGCCACCCTGCACGACGGGAATCTCGTACTGGCTGATCTGGTAGCCCTTGGGCAGGTCCGGGTAGAAGTAGTTCTTGCGCGCGAACACCGAACGCGGGCTGATTTTTCCCTTTACCGCCAGGCCGAAGCGGATCGCGTGCTCGATGGCGGCGCGGTTGGCCACCGGCAGCGTGCCGGGCAGCGCGATGTCCACCGCGGAGGCTTGCGTGTTCGGCGCGGCGCCGAACGCGTTCGGCGCGCCCGAGAAAATCTTGCTCCGCGTAAGGAGCTGCGTGTGGGTTTCGATCCCGACGACGATTTCCCAGGTCATTGGACCGCCCGCCTCTCTACCTTGCCTGCGGCCGCAGCAGCTGGCAGCCGCCCCTGCGCTCGACCAGCACCGGTTCGAGATAACCCTGCGCGTCGCACATCGCGGCGCAGTCGTCGGCGGTCACCCGCACGTATTCGCCCAGATCGCGCAACATGACGCTGCAGCGCCCGGACACGAACCGCAGGGCGCCGTTGGCGGGCCGCTGCTCGAGCCCGGACACGGCGCAGGGGTGATCGCCGGGCGATACCGTCGAACGCCATTCGATGCTTTTCAGTTTGCCGCCCTCCACCGCATAGGCCAGCGTGGACGTGTAGCGCCCTTCCGCGGTTTCGCAGCGCACGTTCGCGCTGTAGCCGTCCATCGAAGCGAAGGTCTCGCTGAATTCGAAGCGCTCGCGCTCCTGCCCGCCGGGTCCGTAGCGCGTGCCCTTGAAAATGCCGCCCGCGTAGGTGCCCTGCAGCGTCGCTTCCGGCGGCCGGCCGTAGAGGATCGGCGAGATGCCCTCCTTGAGGAAGGTGTTGCCCAGCTGCTTGCTGCGCTCGCCCTCGAGATAACGCTGCTGCATCGTCGTCAGCACCAGGTAGTCGCCGGTCAGCCGCGCCGAGCCGTCCGGCCGGTTGGTGGCGTACAGGTGGATCAGCGCCGCGCGCCCGCCGAGATTGCCGATCAGTTCGCGCGTCTCGGTCACCTCCTGGGCAAACGCCAGCTGCGAAACCACCGCGAGCAAACACGCCAGCCATTTCATAGGGGCGCTTCCTTCGGCGCGCGCAGGTGCCAGTCGGTCGCCTGCTGGTAGCGGTGGGCGGCGCCCAGCATCTTCGCCTCGGCGAAGTAGTTGCCCATGATCTGCAGGCCGACGGGCAATCCGCCGCCGTCGAAACCGCAGGGAATCGACATGCCAGGCAGCCCGGCGAGCGGCGCCGGAATGGTGAAGATGTCGTTCAGGTACATCTGCACCGGGTCGTCGGCCTTGGCGCCGAGCGCGAACGCGGTCGAGGGCGAGGTCGGCCCCATGATCAGGTCGCAATGCGCGAAAGCTTCGGTGAAATCCCTGGCGATCAGGCGGCGCACTTTCTGCGCCTGCAGGTAGTAGGCGTCATAGTAGCCGTGCGACAGCACGTAGGTGCCGATCAGGATGCGCCGCTTCACTTCGCCGCCGAAGCCCTCGGCGCGGCTGCGCCGGTACATGTCGTTCAGGTCCGAATATTCCCTGGCGCGATGGCCGTAGCGCACGCCGTCGAAGCGCGATAGGTTGGACGAGGCTTCGGCCGGCGCAATCACGTAGTACACCGGCACCGCGAGCGCGGTGTTGGGCAGCGTGATCTCCGCCGTTTTCGCGCCCTGCAATTCGAACCACCGCACCGCTTCGCGCACCCGTGCAAGCACGTCCGCATCGACGCCTTCGGCGAAATATTCCCTGGGCAGCCCGATGCGCAGGCCCTTGAGGTCCAGATTCAGGTCGCGGCTGTAATCCTCGGCGGGGCGCTCCAGGCTGGTCGAATCGCGCGCATCGAAGCCCGCCATGGCATTCATGAGCAGCGCCAGGTCGGCGGCGCATTTGCCCATCGGCCCGCCCTGGTCGAGCGACGAGGCGAAGGCGATCATGCCGTAGCGCGACACCACGCCGTAGGTGGGCTTCAGCCCGGAAATCCCGGTCAGCGCCGCAGGCTGGCGGATCGAGCCGCCGGTATCGGTGCCGGTGGCGGCGGGGGC
>CAZPNH010000382.1:0-3264 GCA_964587635.1 uncultured Bordetella sp. | reverse complement strand
GCTGCAGCTGCTTGCGACCTTCGCGCTGGTGCTGCTCTTCAAGGACCTCGCGCTGTGGGCCTGGGGGCCGGAGGACATCCTCGGCCCGCGCGCGCCGCTGCTCGCCGGCGCCATCCGCATCGGCGAGCGTTCCTTTCCGCAATACGACCTGTTCCTCATCGTGCTCGGCCCGCTGGTGCTGGGCGCGCTGTGGCTGCTCCTCACCCGCACGCGCTGGGGCACGCTGGTGCGCGCCGCGACCGAGGACCGGGAAATGGCCGACGCGCTGGGCGTCGACCAGGCGCGCCTGTTCACCGGCGTGTTCGCCGTCGGCTCCCTGCTCGCGGGCCTGGGCGGCGCGGTGAACATCCCGCGCGAGCCGGCCAACCTGCTCATGGACCTCTCCACCATCTCGGACGTGTTCGTGGTGGTGGTGGTCGGCGGCATGGGCTCGATTCCCGGCGCCTTCCTCGCCGCGCTGCTCATTTCCGAGATCAAGTCCTTCTGCATCGGCTTCGGCCTGTCGCAGCTCACGCTGGTGGTCGAATTCATCGTCATGGCGGTGGTGCTGGTGCTGCGCCCGTGGGGCCTGCTCGGGCGGCCGAGCGCGATCGCGCGCGGTCCCGGCAGCCTGCAGGAGCCGCTGCCCGCGCCCGGCCGGCGCCTGGCCATCGGCGGCGTCGCGCTCGCGGCGATCCTGTTCGCGCTGCCCGCCGCCTCCAACGGCTACGCGCTGGTGCTGCTCGGCGACATCCTGCTGTTCGCGCTCTTCGCCGTCAGCCTGCACTTCATCATGGGCCCGGGCGGCATGCATTCCTTCGGGCACGCCGCCTATTTCGGCCTGGGCGCCTATGGCGCGGGCCTTGCCCTCAAGTACCTGATGCCCATGGAGCCGGCGCTCTTCATGGGACCGCTGCTGGCGGCCGCGGGCGCCCTGCTCTACGGCTGGTTCTGCGTCCGCCTCTCCGGCGTCTACCTCGCCATGCTCACGCTCGCCTTCGCACAGATCACCTGGTCGATCGTCTTCCAGTGGGACTCGTTCACCGGCGGCTCCAACGGCCTGGTGAACGTCTGGCCGGCCGCCTGGCTCTCGTCGAGGACGGCGTACTACTACCTGACGCTGCTATTCGCGGGCGGCGGAATCCTCGCCTTGTGGCGGATCCTGTTTTCGCCGTTCGGCGCCACGCTGCGCGCGGCGCGCGATTCGCCGCTGCGCGCCGAGGCCATCGGCATCAACGTGCACCGCGTCCAGTGGATGGCGTTCACCCTGGCGGGACTCTTCGCCGGCGTTGCCGGCGCGGTCTACGTATTTTCCAAGGGCTCGATATCGCCGGATGTCACCGCCATTCCGCGTTCGGTGGACGGCCTGGTGATGGTGCTGCTCGGCGGCCTGCAGACCTTGACGGGCCCGGTGGTGGGCGCCGCGGTGTTCACCTGGCTGCAGGATACGGTGGCGCGCGAAACCGCCTACTGGCGCGCCATGCTGGGCGGCGTGATCCTGCTACTGGTGCTGGCCTTTCCGCAGGGGATCGCCGGCTTCGCGCGGGCGCGCCTGTCCCGATGAGCGTCCTTTCCGTGACGAAGCTGTCGAAAGCCTATGGCGGCGTGCAAGCCGTCGACGGCGTCTCGTTCCAGGTCGCCGGCGGCGAGCTGCTGGCGCTGATCGGGCCGAACGGTGCGGGCAAGACAACCTGCTTCAACATGCTCAACGGCCAGATCGCCGCGGACGGCGGCGAAATCCGTTTCGAAGGCAGGAACCTGCGCGGGCTCGCGCCGCGAGAAATCTGGCGGCTCGGCGTGGGCCGGACGTTCCAGATCACCGCCACCTTCGGCTCGATGAGCGTGCGCGAGAACGTGCAGACGGCGCTGCTTTCGCGCGAGAAGCGCAGCTACGCCCTGACCGGCAAGGCCAGCGATGCGGGCCGCGAGGAAGCGGACGAGCTGCTCGCGCGCGTCGGCATGCGGGCGCAGGCGGAGCGGATCTGCGCCGTGCTGGCTTACGGCGATCTCAAGCGCGTCGAGCTTGCGGTCGCCCTCGCCAACCGGCCCAAGCTTCTGCTGATGGATGAGCCCACCGCCGGCATGGCTCCGGAAGAGCGCATCGAACTCATGCAGCTCGCGGCCGAGCTCGCCCGCTCCAAGGGCATCGCGGTGCTGTTCACGGAGCACGACATGGACGTGGTATTCGGTTTCGCCGACCGCGTGATGGTCCTGGCCGAAGGCCGGGTCATCGCCGAGGGGCCGCCCGCGCAGGTGCGCGCGGATCCCAGGGTGCGCGAAGTCTACCTGGGGTCGATGCATGCTTGAAGTCGCGGGACTCAACGCGGGCTACGGACGCGCGCACATCCTCTTCGACGTCGATCTCACGGTCGGCAAGGGGGAAGTGGTGGTGCTGCTCGGCCGCAACGGCGCCGGCAAGTCGACCACGATGAAGACGGTCATGGGTCTGCTCAAGGCCGCCTCGGGCCGCGTACATTTTCTCGGCGCGGCGATCGAGAACGCCAAACCGCACCGGATTGCCCGCCTGGGCCTCGGCTATGTGCCGGAGGACCGGCGCGTATTCACGGACCTCACCGTCGAGGAAAATCTGGAAGTCGGCCGGCAGCCGAAACGCGGAAACACGCCGTATTGGACGGCGCAAAGACTCTTCGAGCTGTTTCCGAACCTCGGCCGGATGCGCGGGCGGCTCGGCGGCCTCATGTCCGGCGGCGAACAGCAGATGCTGACCATCGCGCGCACGCTGATGGGCAATCCGGCCGCGATCCTGCTGGACGAACCGTCGGAAGGCCTCGCACCGGTGATCGTCGAGCAGATGGCGAAAACCATCGGCGAACTGAAGCGCGAGGGCTTGACGGTGCTGCTTTCGGAACAGAACATGAGCTTCGCCGCCGCGGTGGCCGACCGCGCTTATCTCATCGAGCAGGGCCACATCCGGCTCTCGGGCACGCTCGACGAGGTCCGCGAGCGCTACCAGTCCTTATGAGCCAGGATCGCACTCGTGCCGTGAAGGATCGCGCGCGCGCGATGTGGATCGCCGGCATCGACGTCGGAGGCACCTTCACGGACCTGATCGCGGTCGAATCGGCGAGCAAGGAAATCCGCCTCGCCAAGGTGCCGACCACGCCCGAGAACCAGGCCTTCGGCGTGCTCGCCGCGCTCGAGGACGTGAAGCTGAAGCTGCCGGAGATCGCGCTGCTGATCCACGGCACGACGACCACGACCAACGCGCTCCTGGAACGAAAACTCGCGCGTACCGGCCTGGTCACGACGCGCGGCTTCCGCGAC
>CAZPNH010000381.1:0-3265 GCA_964587635.1 uncultured Bordetella sp. | reverse complement strand
CGACCTGGGGCCCGAGGGCGGCGACGGCGGCGGCGAAATCGTCGCGCAGGGCACGCCCGAAACGGTCGCCGCCAATCCGGCGAGCCACACCGGCCGCTACCTCAAATCGGTGCTGGCCGCCGCCAAAGCGGCGGCGATCTCCTCGAATTCCGCGCGCAGCTCGCCCACCAGCGACGCGGCGCCTTCCGCCTCGCTGCGAAAGCGCTTCGCGTAGCGCCGGGCCTCCTCGATGCGGCCGAGGTCCCACAGCCGCCGCACCGTGCTGAGCGCCTCCCCCGAGCGAAAGCCGCCGGCGGGAACCTGCGCCAGGACGTCCGCCAATACCGCCTCGTCGTAGAGCAGCGGAAAGTTGAACAGCCGGTGAAAGCCGAAGGCCTGCAGGTTCGGGTGGTCGCCCTCGAACGCGTAGCGGCGCGCGAGGGACGCGGGCGCGATGCGGATGCCGTAGCGCGCCGCCAGCAGGTCGCGCGAAGCATCGCAGATCACCAGGTCTTCAGCGCGGTCGACGACGATGGCGGGATCCTGCAGCGCCTCGAGCAGGCGCCGCGAGCGCAGCGAGAAGCCGCCGTTGCCGACATCCCGGCCCGCCTCGCGGAACCACCAGCGCGCGCCGATGTAGTCGTAGTCCTGGAACTCGGCGCTCCAGGCGCCGCCATTGATGACGTAGCCGTCCCATTGCACCACCTGCACGAAGTCGGTCGCCACGTGCGGCAGCAGTTCCTTGATCATGAAGCGCGAATACGCCTCCACTGAGGCGATGCGCGGGATCGGCACCCGCTCGATGCGCGGATCCAGCTGCGATGCAACGCCGGCCGCGTCGGTGAAAAACTTCACCGCGGGAAAACGGCACTGTTCCAGCGTGAGCCGCAGCGCGCGCAGCGCGAGCTGCGGGTACTGGCAGTCGACGCAGACCAGCGTCGTGGCGGGAATGTCGGTGCGCATGGCGGCGGGCGGGCGATGGATCATACCGAGGGATCGCCGGCGCTTGACAGATACGAACGTTCGTACTATTTTAACGGCATGGCACCCGGCACCAAGGGCGAACGCACCCGCGCGGCGATCCTCGACGCCGGCTTCCACATCGTCAGCAAGTCGGGCCTGGAAGGACTGACCATCGGCACGCTCGCCGAAGCCACCGGCATGTCGAAGTCGGGCCTGTTCGCCCACTTCGGCTCGCGCGAAGAGCTGATCCTCGCCGTGATGGACCGCGGCCAGCAGGAATTCCTCAAGCTGGTGGTCAACCCCGCACTCAGCAAGCCGCGCGGCTTGCCGCGCCTGAAAACGCTGTTCGTGGAATGGCTCGGCTGGACCGAATCCGCCGACCTGCCGGGCGGCTGCCCGATGATCGGCGGCGCCATCGAGTTCGACGACAAGCCGGGCGTGGTGCGCGACGCGCTCGCCGCCGGCCAGCGCGCCTGGATCGGCACGCTGACGCGCGCCACGCGCCAGGCCATCGAGCAGGGCCAGCTCGACCCGGCCACCGACCCGGAGCAGATTTCCTTCGAACTGTTCGGCATCGCGCTGGTGGTGCACCACCACCGGCGCCTGCTCGGCTACGAAAAAGCCCGCGCGCGCGCCCTGGCCGCGTTCGAGGCGCTTATCGAACGCCACGCAGTTGCGTCCCCACGCGCCAAGCGCGCGGCATCCCGCTAGCGGAAGGAGTTGCCATGCCCCTCGTCCATGAATGGCACAGAATAAGCACGAACGTTCGCTTTTTGACCGGTTCCCTGCTGCTGCAGGAGTACGCGGCGGCGCTCGCCGAGCGCTTGTTCCTGACCCCACCTGCGCCGCGCCTGCCGCAAAGCACGTTCTTCGATTTCCTCGATGCGCGCGCGAGTTTCATCGAACATCGCGGCCGCCAGCTCGCGGCTTGGCGCTGGGGCCCGGTGGACGCGCCCGCGGTATTGCTCGCGCACGGCTGGGGCGGCCACGCGGCGCAGATGCGCGGCTTCGTGCCGCCGCTGCTCGCCGCGGGCTTCCGCGTCATCGCCTACGACCAGCCCGCGCACGGCCTGTCCGAAGGCAAGCTCACCGGACTGCCCGATTTCGCCGGCGCGCTCGCCGCGGTGGCGAAGCACCACGGCGGCGTACGCCACGTGATCGCGCATTCGCTGGGCGGCGTGGCAACTGCGCTTGCGATGTCGCGCGGCCTGAACCTGAAAAGTACGGTGCTGGTCAGCCCGCCTTCCGACCTGGTCGGCTACTCGCGCCGCTTCGCGCGCTGGTACTGGATGCCCGAGCCGCTGCGCCGCGCCATGCAGGCAGCGATCGAGGAGCGCTTCGGCCTGCGCTGGTCCGAACTCGAGATTCCGCGCATCGCGCCGCGCCTGCACGCGCCCGCGCTGGTGATCCACGACCACGGCGACAGCGTCGTACCCTGGGTGCAGGGCGCGGCACTGGCGCGCGCCTGGCGCGGCGCGCGCTTGCTGAGCACCGTCGGCCTCGGCCACGGGCGCATCCTCGAGAGCGGCATCGCGACCCGCGCCGCGGCGGACTTCATCGCCGGCCGCTCGGCGATGGCGGAACTGGCCGCGCCCTCGCTGCCGCAACCCGCGCCGCTGTTCTGAGCATGCTCGCGGCGGTCACGGCGGCGATCTTCGGCTTCCTCGGCCTGGTGCATTTCTACTGGGCCGCAGGCGGCGGGACGGGCAAGAGCGCGGCGATCCCGGAAATCAACGGCGCGCAGGCCTTCAAACCCTCCCGGTGGGCAACCGCAGGCGTGGGCGTGGTGCTGCTCGGCACGGCGGCGATCGTGCTCATGCACGTGGAGCTGCTGCTCGCCTGCGCCGCGGCGGTGCTGATCCTGCGCGCCATCGGCGATTTCCGGCTGGTGGGCTTCTTCAAGCGCCATCGCGATTCGCGCTTCGCGCGCATGGACACGCTGCTCTATTCGCCGCTCTGCCTTGCGCTGGGCGCCGCGCTGGCCGTGCTGGCCGCAAGTTAAACTGGAAAAAAGGAACCCGCCGACATGACCCGCTCGCTCACCGTCACCTGGGAAGATCCGCTCGCCACCTTCGAAGAGGGGAAGAAGCTGGCGAAGCCGATCGACTACCTGCGCGCGCTGGTCGCCGGCCAGTTGCCGCCGCCGCCGATCGCCAAACTGCTGTCCATGGACCTGGTGGAAGTCGCGGAAGGCAAGGCCGTGTTCGCGCTCACGCCCGCCGAGCAGCACTACAACCCGATCGGCGTGGTGCACGGCGGCATCGCCTTCACCATGCTCGATTCGGCGATGGGCTGCTGCGTGCAGACGCTGCTGCCCCCCGGC
>CAZPNH010000380.1:0-3305 GCA_964587635.1 uncultured Bordetella sp. | reverse complement strand
CCCTTCGATCACAATCTCACTAGGGGCTGGGAGCTTCATATTCTGTCTAACGCTACAGATGAGACTCGCGCGGGCGAGCGTGGAGTAGAGGCTTCTGAACAACGGGAGATGCTGAGCGGAGCCGGGCCGTGCGAATTAGGGCCACTTGCCGCGCGTTGTCTCTGTTCGGCTCCTTGGATTCCGTCAAATCGCCAGTCCAACGTCGCCTTCAAGCACTATTGTCTTCAGCTGCGGGCGCTCGCCGCTCTTCCACAGTGCAGCCGCGTGCAATACCCGGTACCTGATGGGCCCCCCGTCCGGCCTTTCGCTGCGCGCAATGGGGCGCGGGATGCAGACAAACTCGGTGCGCATTTCATCGGCCGACAATTGGACCTTCGCATAACCGTGTCCGCCCAGATCGACGAACTCGAGGTGCGGGGCCAGGTCCGGGTTGGACAGCGACCGGGCGCGCTTCAGGTCGAAGGTCTTCGCATATTCGAGGCAGGCCCGGACGCCGTGCTTCACCAGCATGTTGTGGGTCCAGTCCGGCTTCGCGCCGTCCGGCCGGTCAGCGAGGAACAGCGGGCGCAGCGGATCGGTCTTGGGCAAATTGTGCTCGAGGGCTTCCATCGATCCAGCGCTCGAGAGCGACGCTCCCACGAAGCTCAAGCCAACCGGATCGAACCGGCCGGGCGGAAGTTCCGCCGTCGCATAACCCGCCCAGAAGCTGTGGCGGTCTCCGGAAACGATCGCGAAGCCGGTGATCTTCGCGTCGCGCACGAGGTCGTAGATCTCGGCGCGCTCCCGGTAAGCCATGCCGTAGTCGCCGATGGGAAACGCGGCATAGGTGGTTTTCGGCCAGGTTTCCTTGGTCAGGCCCGGCGGCAGGTTCTGCGGGTCGGCCCGCGAGTCGAGGGCGCCTTCCGAATTGCCCCAGATTTTCCACGTCGCGGTTGAATTGCGGAGCTGGTCCTTGAACCACGCTTTCTGCTCGGCCCCCAGGATCGTCTGCGGCGGCGCATGGCGCTGCGAATTGGGAACACGCGCGCCGTTGAAGCTTACCTCCGCCGGCGGATTCCCGCCGTTGAATGCCCGGCCGCCGTCGAGGATCTGCGCCACATCCTCCGGAAACATGTCGGTAAACTCCGGGCCGAAGGCTTCGGCCGCCGGGTCGCTGAACGGGTCGGCGCTGCGATAACTGTGCTGATCGGTGATGATGAGGTCGAGGTGTTTGCCGTAGCGATAGGCGCGGTAGCCGATCAGGCTGTTGATCGCGGCCAGGTTGTTCGGCTCGTCGCCCAGTCCGTTCTCATCCCACTTCTCGATGGTGACATTCGTGACCGCGGGCGGGTCGAAGCTCTCGAGCGAGGGTCCGCTGACCTTCTTGCAGCGCGACGGGAGATATTCCCACCAGGCCTGGTTGGCGGCGACCTTGATGCTCTGGCCGGGCCGCGCCTTTCCGGCCTTCTGGATGCTCTGCCAGCCCTGCCAGGAGAATTCGTGGTTGTCCCACATCGCGACGAACGGCCAGCGCGCGCGCGCGTCCTGGAGGTCGGGATCGGCGAGGTAGCCCTGGTAGATGGCCCGGTAGCCCTCGACGGTCATGGGAACGTGGAAATTGCCGACCTTGTGGGCGTCCGGGATGCGCGCGACCTCGTAGATCGTGCGATCGTAGCGGGTCTTCACCTCGTCGGGATACTCCACCACCTCGTAGATGAAATCGCCCAGGTGCAGGACGAACCCGAGCTGCTCGGCGGCGGGAGCGCGTTCATCCTCGTAAATCATCCGGCGATAAGCGTTGAGCTTGCCCTCATTGACATCCTGACAGCTCACGAAGGCGAAGTTCACGATGCGCGGATCGTTGGGCAACGGCGCGGTGATCGTGCGGCCGACCCGGCTGCCGTTTCCGTCGGTGTCGGCAAACCGATACCAGTAGGTGCGCGCCGGCTTGAGGCCGGCGATCAGGACGCGCGCGGTCCAGTCCGTGGCGCTTGAGACCGGTGCCGGCGCGTGCGCAATGACCCGGCGGAAGGCCTCATCCTCGGCTACCTCGACGGTCAGTAGCTGGCGGGTGTCGTGGGCAAACGGGCGCCTCGTCCACAGGATGACGCTGTGCGGATCGGGATCGCCCGAGGCGACCCCTTGGGGATAGAGATCACGCCGCTCCCGCCAGTTGACCCGCGAACCCCGAGCCGGTCCGACCCAGGCGAGCGAAGCACCGATGGTTACGGCAGCTTTGAGAAAGGATCGGCGGCTAATTTTCATCGTCTCACTCCATCCGGGCCGCGGTTGGCGCCGACTCGGAATTCAGGCGCGGCGGCCAGCATACACAAGGATTTTTCCCGTCGCTTGCGTGGCCGTTAGGTCCCGACCCTGAACAGGACTGTCAGCGGCATGGTCTCGATCCCGCCGCGCCCGTTTCGTTGTGCCGGCGTAGGTCCAGTCGGTCCGACGAAGACTTTTGCGCGTGGCCAGCCCGGCTGCACGATCGCCCGTGAAGGCACCCGTGTTCCCGAAGCCCGCTGATGAAAGGCCGGCGGAAAGTTTGAAGCCCGGCCCGGCCGTCCGCCGCTATTTCGCGGCGAGGGCGGACTGGATCGCGGCCAGCACCTCGGGCGCGTCGGGTTTCACCTTCGAGGAGAAGCGCGCGAGGATGCGACCGTCGCGGCCGATCACGAACTTGGTGAAGTTCCAGCCGATGTCGCCGGGGAAGGGCGAGTCGGCGCCGGCGAGGGCGGTGTAGAGCGGGTGCCGATGCTCGCCGTTCACGTCGAGCTTGTCGAACAGCGGGAAGCTCACCTGGAAATTGAGCGAGCAGAACGCCTTGATCTCCGCATTCGTGCCCGGCTCCTGCTGGCCGAACTGGTTGCAGGGAAAACCGAGCACGACCAACCCGGCGTCGCGGTGGGCGCGGTAAACGGCCTCGAGTTCCTTGTACTGCGGGGTGTAGCCGCACTTCGACGCCACATTGACGATCAGCATCACCTTGCCCCGGTACGGCGCGAGGCTGGCGGCGTCGCCGTCGATGTTCTTCAGCGGAATGGCGTAGAGGTCGGGGCCGGCGGCGGAAGCGGTCATGGTCAGAAGGGTGAAAACGAGGCAGGGGAGAAAGCGGCGGAGATTCATCGACGCAGTTTGCGCCGATTCCCGGGAGCCGTCAAACCGCATGACGCCACGGGTGTGTCCGCAATTGGTAGGGCGGACCGAGCGCACGCGACTGTTCGCCATCCTCCGGATGAGCCGCGGCCCCGCGGCAGGCTCGGGCCTTGAGCATGCCGAAACGGCTCGTCGGGGACGACTCGCCCTGCCAACCCCGGACATCATCG
>CAZPNH010000379.1:2421-3310 GCA_964587635.1 uncultured Bordetella sp. | reverse complement strand
GTGGTCATCTCGTTGAACACCATCGCCACCGGCGCCTTGCCGGCGAGCCGCGCGATATGGAACTGGCTGGACCAGCCGGAAGAACCTTTCGCGCCCGGGAAGACGAGGACCTTGCCGGCGAAGCTGACCCCTCTCAATTCGTGCCGCGTCTCGACCACGGTGCCGGTGCGCGGATCGATGCCGCCCCAGCCGGAAATCCGGTCGCGCGTGACCAGCGCTTCGCCCTCGGCGCAGCCGCCAACCACTTTCCGGCCGTGCAGCACGATTTTCTTCATGCGGTCGTTCATTCCAGCCCGCCATTCCAGCGGCCGGTGAGCGCGGCATTGACGCAGTCCGCCGTGGTGCCGAACCAGCATTCGATGCCCATGATCGCGGGCAGGTAGTGCGATTGCTTGGCCGAATCCGCGGCCGCCACCTTCGTGCCCTTCGGGATCACGCGGCCGAGCGCCGAGCAGGTGTCGGACATGAGGTGCGCGCCGGCCTCCGCGATGATCCTGGAGTAGCCCTTCTGGTCGGCGAGCAGCTTGGTCTGCCGCGGCGTGAAAATCCACAGCTCGGTGTTCTCGTGCACCTTCTTGCCTTCGAGCAGGCGGCACACGTCGCCGATCTGCTCGAGCGTGTAGTGCGGGCAGCCGAGCATGATGAAGTCCACGTTCGGGTTCTTCCCCGTCACATTGGCGCGTTCGTAGGCCTGCAGGCGCTCGGCGCGGCCGTATTTGAACTTCATCGCCGCTTTGTTGCGGCCGAACGCGGCCTCCAGCGTCGGCGCCTCCGGCGTGATGCCGGCCAGGTGATACATCTCCACGCCGCCGGAAGAAGCCGCCGCCGCGCCGAAATGCTTCAGGCGCGGCAGATCGCAGAGCGGGTGGTATCCGGTGCGCGGGACGGC
>CAZPNH010000379.1:0-2411 GCA_964587635.1 uncultured Bordetella sp. | reverse complement strand
TTCAGGCGCGGCAGATCCGGGGCGTGCCGGACCCCGGTGATGACGGGAACGCGGTCCTGCACCACTTCGCCGATGTAGTAGCCGAGCAGGCCCCAATCGGCGATGGATTCCACTTCGATCTCCAGCTCGACGTGGTGCGTGCCGAGGCGGTTCCCGTCGATGTGGTATCCCCAGTACGGGATTTTTCCGGTCAGCATCGCGCAGCCGGCGCTCTCGCGCCCCTCGGCGTTGGTGCGCGCGCCCAGCACCGAGTTGATGTAGATCACCGCCGAGGATTCCATCCAGGCGCAATGCTCGCCCCTGGCCGGCACGTTGCCGACCGTGTAGGGCGCGCAGGTATTGAGCATCTGGACGCCGAGTCCGGCGGCCCAGGCTTCGCCCTTGCGGTGGAGCTTGACCACCTCGACCGGAATGCCCTGCCGGTCTGCGTGATCGGGGTCGATGCCCTGCTGCAGGTGCGAGCTGCGCACCGAGACCTTCGGGATTTCGACCACTTCCGCGCTGTCCAAATTGAACTCGGAGAACACCGCGTCCATGCCGCCGTGCGTCGCGCCGTATTCGCGCAGGAATGGAGTCGAAGCGCCCACCGTGCCGCAGACGTTGTTGGTATCGACGAACCTTTCGGCGCCGAGCGCTTCGCCATAGCGCACCAGCAGGTCCATGGCTTTCTGCCGGGCCTTGCCTGCTTTCCCGTCAAGCATGGCCTGCTCGTCGGCCGCAAGCTTCATCGTGCAGCGGCAGCGGCTTTTTGAGTGCGGGGGCGAAGGAACACACCCTGGCGAAGCAGCGTCGACTGCAAATCGCTCAGATCCACTGCCCGCGGTTCGATGCCGCGGTTCGCCGCCAGCGCCGCGCCCACGCCGGCGGCCTGGCCGGTGATCCAGCACTGCGGAATTTCGCGCATGAAGCCGTGCGTGTTCGGGTCGCAGGCGATGTGCCTGCCGCAGGCAAGCAGGCCGTCCAGCGCCGCGGGCACCAGGCTGCCGTAGGGGATGGAGATATTCGGGAATTTCGGCGATACGCTGGGGGTGACGCCGATCTCATCGTCCAGCACCTGTCCGGTCGGCCAGTGCGCGCGCAGCATCTTGCTCACGCCGGTCAGGCGGCGCGCATGGCGCACGCCGAGTTGCGGCGCGCTGAGGAACAGGAAGGCGTTCTCGAATCCGGGCGCGTTGCTCCGGTAATAGTCCAGGTGCTGCGCCATCAGGCGATGCGAGCGGACTTCGACTTCGGTCTGGTCGTCCACGTCGAGCGCGGAGAAGCCCGACTGGCGCGGCCCCATGAACAGCGCGATGTCGTTGCGCCAGGAAACGAACGGCCGCTCGAAGGCGCGCAGCTGCTCGCGGCCGCGCGCCATGAACTGCGTGAACTGTTCAGGCTGGCCGGTCTTGAATTCGAGCCAGCGCTCCATGTCCACGCCGCCCAGCAGCCACGCGGTGTTCATGCAGTGGTGGATGTCGGCTGTCTCGATGTCGGATTCGTACGCCGCCCCCGCGCGGGCGAACATGTCGCCGTCGCCGGTCGCATCCACGACCACCTTGGCGCGCACCGCCTGCCTGCCGGCCTTGCTCTCGAAAATCGCGCCGCGCACCTTGCCGTCCTCCAGCAGCGGCGTCGCCGCCCAGGAGTGGAATACCAGGCGCACTTTTTCCTCCAGCACCACGTCCTGCGACGCGAGTTTCAGGCGCTCCGGATCGACAGTGGGCGACCAGGTGACGATGCCGTGATACGCCGCCGTGCGGTGCGACCAGTGCGCGGCGCGCGCCGGATCGCGCGAGCCCCACTCCGCGGGCAAGGGTCCGGCGACCGCATCCGCCGGGAGGCGGTCCATGAGTTCTTCGGCGAAGCCGCGGATGATGTGCTGCCCGCTCCAGTCGGTCATGCGGTCGATCCAGATGACCAAGCCCCCGGTCGACAGGCCGCCGAGGTGGTTGTAGCGCTCGAGCAGGACTACGTCGGCGCCAGTGCGAGCCGCGGCAACCGCCGCCGCGGTTCCCGACGGGCCGCCGCCGACCACCAGCACATCGCAGCCGCGATATACGGGGACGTCGCGCGCCGGTTCCTGCACCGTGCCGAGGTCGCTCCGGCCGGCACGCCGGCGTTCGCCGCCAAAGATCTCGACATCGAAAATGTCGGAGGAAAGGATGCGTTCGTCGGAGCGGTCGACGGTTTTCACAAGGAATCCTCGTCTAATAGTGAATGTTAGTGCTGGCTTCCGTTAAAGCTGTTTCACGCAAGCATGCAGCAGTGCGGACCGGCCGCGGCTAACTTCCCCAAGACATTGCCGGATCGCGTCCGGCAATGCATCCGGATGGTCGACCTTGGCACCGAAGCCGCCGGCGGACTCCACGACTTTCGAAAAATCCACGCCGGAAGCCAGGCGCGACTCGAACTGGGCGGAGGCCGACGCC
>CAZPNH010000378.1:0-3310 GCA_964587635.1 uncultured Bordetella sp. | reverse complement strand
CGGCCTTGACGGTCTGGCGATCATGCCGACCGTGATGGTCAGCTCGGCGCTGGCGATCTTCGCCTACGTGGCAGGCCACATGGGCTTCTCCAAGTATCTCGGGGTCCCCTACATTCCGGGCGCCGGTGAACTGGCGGTGATCTGCGGTGCGATCGCCGGTGCCGGTCTCGGCTTCCTGTGGTTCAACGCCTACCCGGCTGAGGTCTTCATGGGCGACGTCGGCGCACTGGCCCTTGGCGCGGCGATGGGCACGATCGCGGTGATCGTGCGCCAGGAGATCGTGCTGTTCATCATGGGCGGCGTGTTCGTCGCCGAGACGCTGTCGGTGATGATCCAGGTGATCTATTTCAAGGTCACCGGCGGCAAGCGCATTTTCCGCATGGCGCCGCTGCACCACCACTACGAGCTGGAAGGCTGGAAGGAATCGCAGGTGGTGGTGCGCTTCTGGATCATCACCATGATGCTGGTGCTGTTCGGCCTCTCGACGCTCAAGCTCAGATGATGCGCGAACCGGCCTTTTCGCTTCTCCGGAAGCCCTCGCCGATGGCGCTGAAGGGCAAGCGGGTCCTCGTGCTCGGCCTGGGCGACACCGGGCTGTCGGTCGCCAACTGGGTCGGCAGCCGGGGCGGCATCGTGCGCGCCGCCGACACACGCGCCGCGCCGCCAAGGAAGAAGGATTTTTCCGGCGAACTGCATGCCGGCAAGTTCAGGCTTGCGCTGCTGAAGGACGTGGACCTGGTGTGCATCAGCCCCGGTCTTTCCCTGCAGGAAGAACTGATCCAGGCTGCCGTCGCGAAAGGCATTCCCGTGGTGGGCGACATCGAGCTGTTCGCCTGGGCTGCGCGGGAAAAAGTTCTCGCGATCACGGGCACGAATGGCAAGAGCACCGTCACCGCGCTCACCGGGCACCTGCTCCGGTCGGCCGGCATCGACGCCGAAGCCGCGGGAAACATTTCTCCGCCGGCTCTCGATGCCCTGCTGAAGAGGAAACAACCTCCCGCCGTGTGGGTGCTGGAACTGTCCAGCTACCAGCTCGAAACCACCTGGTCGCTCGCGCCCGCGGCGGCGGCGATGCTCAACCTCTCCGAGGATCATCTCGACCGCTACGCGGGGCTCGCCGAATACGCCGAAGCCAAAGCGCGCATCTTTCAGGGCGAAGGGACGCAGGTGCTGAACCGCTGCGACTCGGCCTCGATGGCGCTGGCGCTGCGGGGGCGCACGCAGGTGACCTTCGGCCTCGATGCGCCGGACATGCCGGAAGACTTCGGCATCGACGGGCAATGGCTGGTGCGCGGCAAGGAGCGCATCCTCGCCGCCGGTGAATTGCCGCTCGCCGGCGCGCACAACGCGTCCAACGCGCTCGCTGCCTGCGCGCTGGCGCACCTGGCCGGCGCACCGCTAGACTCGCTCGCGAAAGGCCTGCGCAGTTTCCGCGGGCTGCCGCACCGCATGCAGCGCGTCGCGCTGCGCGGCGGCGTCGAATGGCTGGACGATTCCAAGGGCACCAACGTCGGCGCCACGGTGGCGGCGCTCAGAGGGCTGTCGAAAAAGGCGGTGCTCATCCTGGGGGGCGAGGGCAAGGGCCAGAACTTCGCGCCGCTCGCGCCCGCGATCCGCGAGCGCGCGAAGCACGTGCTGCTCATCGGCCGGGATGCCGCGCTGATCGGGGACGCGATCGCCGCCAGCGGCGTGCCCGCCGAACGCGCCGCCTCCCTGGAGAAAGCGGTGGCGCGCGCGGCGCAGGTCGCCAAAGCGGGCGATGCCGTGCTGCTGTCGCCGGCCTGCGCGAGCTTCGACATGTTCCGCGACTACAAGCACCGCGGTGAAGCGTTTGCCGCGGCGGTCAATGGGTTGAAGAACTGATGGCGAGCCCGAATCTCACCTTCCCGTTCGGACAGGGCAACACGCGCAACGTGCGGACCGCCGGCGCGCCGGCGCCCGAGTACGACCGCTCGCTCGCCTGGGCCGCGCTGCTGCTGATCTCGCTCGGCCTGGTGATGGTGTATTCGTCGTCCATCGCCACCGCGGAATCGAGCCGCTATTCGGGAAACAATCCCGCCTACTTCCTGCTGCGGCACGCCATGTTCCTCGCGCTCGCGCTGAGCGCCGCGACCGCGGTGTTCCTCACGCCGGCACGCCTCTGGCAAAAAGCCGCGCCGTGGTTCTTCGCCGGCTGCGTGGCGCTGCTGGTGCTGGTGCTGATCCCCGGCATCGGGCGCGAGGTCAACGGCGCGCGCCGCTGGCTCAACCTGGGGGTGGCCAACATGCAGCCCTCCGAGCTGATCAAGCTCGCGGCGGTGCTCTACGCCGCCGACTACACCGTGCGCAAGCACGCGGTGCTGAAGAATTTCCGCCGCGGTCTGCTGCCGATGCTCGCGGTGATGATGGTGGTGGCCTGGCTGCTGCTGCGCGAGCCGGACTTCGGAGCTTTCGTGGTGGTGGCGATGACCACGTTTGGCATCATTTTCCTGGGCGGCATGAGCGGCCGGCACTTCGGCGCGCTGCTGGCGATGCTGGGCGCGGGCTTCGTGCTGCTGGTGCTGTCTTCGCCCTACCGCATGCAGCGCATCTTCGGCTTCATGGATCCCTGGTCGGACGCCTACGGCAAGGGCTACCAGCTGTCGCACGCGCTGATCGCCTTCGGGCGCGGCGAGTGGCTGGGCGTCGGCCTGGGCGCGAGCGTCGAGAAGCTGCACTACCTGCCCGAGGCGCACACCGACTTCGTGCTCGCGGTGATCGCCGAGGAACTGGGTCTCGCCGGCGTGGTGGTGGTGATCGCGCTGTTCGCCTGGATCGTGCTGCGCGCCTTCGCCATCGGCCGGCAGGCGGCGATGCGGGAGCGGCACTTCACGGCCCTCGTCGCGCAGGGCATCGGCATCTGGATCGGCTTCCAGACGCTCATCAACATGGGCGTCAACATGGGCCTGCTGCCCACCAAGGGACTCACGCTGCCGCTGATGAGTTTCGGCGGCTCGGGCCTGATCGTGAACTGCGTCGCCATCGCGGTGCTGATCCGCATCGACTGGGAAAACCGGCAACTCGCCAGAGGTTTGAACGCATGAGCGCGGGAACCATCCTCATCATGGCCGGCGGCACCGGCGGCCATGTATTCCCGGGCCTCGCGATCGCCGACGAAATGCGCGGGCGCGGCTGGAAAGTCGTCTGGATGGGCGCGCGCGGCGGCATGGAGGCGCGCCTCGTCCCCGCGCGCGGCTATCCGGTGGAGTGGATCCGCGCCGCGGCGCTGCGCGGCAAGGGATTCCTGGCGCAGCTGCTGCTGCCGCTCCACCTGCTGATCGGCTTCTGGCAG
>CAZPNH010000377.1:0-3319 GCA_964587635.1 uncultured Bordetella sp. | reverse complement strand
GTTGGTGGTGAGCGTGAGGTCCGCGCCCAGCGGCGCCAGCATCTTCACCAGTTCGGGGATGTTCTTGCGCAGCAGCGGCTCGCCGCCCGTGAGGCGGATTTTCCGCACGCCCAGGCCGACGAAGATGCCGGCGAGGCGCGCGATTTCCTCGAAGCTGAGGATGGCCTCGTGCGGCAGGAATTTGTAGTCCGCGTCGAACACTTCGCGCGGCATGCAGTACACGCAGCGGAAGTTGCAGCGGTCGGTGACCGAAATGCGCAAATCGTGCATCGGCCGGCCGAGCGTGTCCGCAAGCGGGCCACCGTCGTAGCGGGGCGCTGTTGCGCCCGCTTCACGGAATTGCGGCCGGATGGAAATAACCTTTTGCGGCATAGGTTTATGGATACTGCGCAACGCTATGCCGATGATATAGCAGTATCGCCGCCTAGGCGCCCTCGACGAGAATCAGCTTCGCGTTCGCCGCCTTGAGCCGCATGGCCAGCGCGGGCGCGTATTCGGGGGAGTGGTACCAGGCCCGGGCCTTTTCCATCGACGGGAATTCCAGCACCACCACGCGCGCAGGCGCCCAGCCGCCTTCCTTGGACTCGACCGTGCCGCCCCGCACCGCGAAGCGGCCGCCGTATTTCTCCACCGTCGCGGGCACGAGCTTCTTGTACTCGTCGTAGAGCTTCGCGTCGGTCACGTTCACTTCGACGATCACATAGGCGGACATGGCTGTTCTCCTGTTTTTCAGCGCGCAAGCGTAACGGCGAGGCCTGCGAGGGCGCAAGCACCGATCACCGGCATGACCCCGGTTTTGAAGCGAAACAGCGCCACGAAAGCGGCGGCGCCGATGAGGGCGGAAATCCAGTCGAAGCGGCCCGCCCAGCCGCCGGGCCAGAACACGTGCCAGGCGAAGAACAGCGCGAGGTTGACGATCACGCCGACTACCGCCGCGGTGATGCCGGCGAGCGGCGCGCTGAATTTCAGGTTGCCGTGGGTGGTCTCGATGAATGGTGCGCCGGCGAAGATGAACACGAAAGAGGGCAGGAAGGTGAAGTACGTCGCCGCCAGCGCGCCCGCCACGCCCGCGCCCACGTAGCCGACGAAGGCCACCACCATGATCAGCGGGCCCGGCGTGGTCTCGCCCAGCGCCAGGCCGTCGATCATCTGCGGGCCGGTGAGCCAGCCGTAGTGTTCCACCGCGCCCTGGTAGACGTAGGGCAGCACGGCGTAGGCGCCGCCGAAGGTGAGCAGCGCCGCCTTGGTGAAGAACCAGCCCATGTCGTCAAGCGTGCCGGTGAGGCAGGCCAGCGGTACGGCCCACAGAACTAGCCCAGCGCCCACATATGCGGCGAGCTTCACCCACGAAAAGCGCGCATGCGCGGGTGTCGGCGTGTCGTCATCGATCAGCGCCGGGCCATATGCATTTGATTTTTGATTTCCATGCGGAGAGGAAAAAATGCCCGGAAAAAACCGGCCGCCGAAATACCCGATGATCCCGGCCGTCAGCACAATGACCGGGAAGGGCGCGTCAAAAGCGAAAATCGCGACGAAGGCTGCCGCGGCGACGCTCCAGAGCGCGGGGTGTTTCAGCGCGCGCTGGCCGATGCGCCACGCCGCCGAAAGCACGATCGCCACCACTGCGGGCTTGATGCCGTAGAAAATTCCCGCCACCGCCGGCACCTTGCCGTAGGTCAGGTAGATCCACGACAGCGCGATGAGGATGAATACCGAGGGCAGCACGAACAGGCCGCCCGCGACGATGCCGCCCCAGGTCCGGTGCATGAGCCAGCCGATGTAGGTCGCCAGCTGCTGCGCCTCCGGTCCGGGCAGCACCATGCAGTAGTTGAGCGCGTGCAGGAAGCGCCCCTCGGAGATCCAGCGCCGGCGTTCGACCAGCTCCTGGTGCATGATCGCGATCTGCCCCGTGGGCCCGCCGAAACTGATGAAGCCCAGCTTCAGCCAGAAGCGGAAGGCCTCGCCAAAACTTACCGGTAGAGGTCTGGGTTCCACGTATGGACCTCGGCTTTGCCTTTCTTGCACCAGCTGTAGAGCGCGTCATACAGGGTCATGCCTCGCTCCAGCATTTCAAAATCATTTTTATGGTTCAAAGATAAACCAAGAGAAATAGCCAGGAGTCCCGCCGCCTGTGGCGCGAGTTCGGGGTGGCCGGTGTCCGCGCCGCGCACGATCAGCGCGAGCGACTCCAGCGCGGGATCCTTGAGCCTGAATATCTTCACGAACGCGTCGAAGCTGCAGAGTTCTCCGACGTGCGAGAACTCGACATCCGGGATGTCGTAAGGGATGGCCGCTCTCTCGTTCGCAACCTTTTTCACGTCCGGCGTCGGGACATAGAGGAATTCGGCGTCCGGATCGATGAACCGCTTCACCAGCCAGGGGCAGGCGATGCGGTCTATTTTCGGCCGCTCGCGCGTAACCCAGCGGGAACTCGCGCCTTTCGGTTTGCCGGAAAGCTCGCCGCCGGATGCGCGCCAAGCCTCGATGCCGCCCTCCAGGTAACGCGCGCCCAGCCCGTGAGGGACGGCACGCAGCGCCGTGGCCGCGCCCTGGCTCACTTCATGGCCGTGGACGCAGTAAACGACGACATCGGCCCCGGCGGGGAGGCTCTTGCCCCACTCGACGGCGCGCAGCGGGTCGCGCCGCAGTGCGCCGCGGATCAGGTCCGTGGCTTCGAGAAACGTCGGCTGCTTGCGTACGTCGATGACGAGCGGGGGCCGGTCGGATGCAAGGGACTGGCGAAGGGATGCGGCTGAGACTGCGGGTGCGTCCATGGCTCTCTCCTTAAGAGTCCTGCAGAGCTTGGACGCACCGGCGTCTTGAAGGTAAAAGCGGGAAAACCCGCGTTCGGGGAGTCCGCAATCCCCGCCGGAAAAGTATATCAGGCGTAGCCGACGCTGCGGCGATCCACGGCCACCGCCTTGATGAGCGCGAAAACGGGTTTGCCCGGCGCGATGCCGAGCGCGGCGGCGGATTTGCGCGTGATGCGCGCGATGAGCGGCGCGCCGCCGGCGTCGAGTTGGACATCCACGCTGGCGCCGTCATTGCCGCCGAGGCCGGTCACCGTGCAGGCCAGCACATTGAGGAAGCTCGAATCCGCTGGGCGCGAGAGGGCGAGTGCGACATCGCGCGCGGCGATGCGCACGCGCACCTGTTCCCCCGCCAGCGCGTCGATATCGGTCGTGAACAGTTCGCCGCCGGCGTATTCGAGCCGCGCCAGGCCGGTGGCGAGATCCTGCTCCGTGACCCGCGCTTCGATCACCGCGCCGCCGCCGTGCCGGCCGATGGTTTCCTGCACCGGTCCGATGGCCGAGAGGCT
>CAZPNH010000376.1:0-3324 GCA_964587635.1 uncultured Bordetella sp. | reverse complement strand
CGTCGCGCCGGAAATGATCGCCAACCTCGAGAGCATCGTCTTCAAGGGCCCCTTCATGCCGCAGGGCATGCCGGATTTCACCGGCAAGCTGACGGCGGAGGACGTCTCCAAGATCCGCGCCTTAATCCAGGGCACCGCGGACGCGATCCGGCCGAAGAAGTAGCGCTACCGGGCGTTCGCGCCGCGTTCAATCACCACTTCGCGGTCGAGCAGCGAGCGCGAATGATTGAGGTCCGACTGCGACAGCAGGACCGACAGGCCGCTGCCGCGCAGGCCGCCGATCACCTCCGAGAGGCGCTGCGACAGCGCGGGCGCGAGGCCCTCGAAGGGCTCGTCCAGCAGCAGCAGGCGCGTGCCGGCCGCCAGCGCGCGCGCCAGCGCCGCCAGTTTCTGCTGGCCGCCGGATAGCAGCAGCGCGCGCCGCGCGCGCATCTCGCGCAGCTCTGGCATGACCTCGTAGATGAATTTCAGCCGCGCATCCGCCTTCAGGGTTTTCGACGCCCACACCGGCACCAGGATGTTCTCCTCCACGGTGAGTTCCGGCACCAGCCCGCGGTCCTCCGGCATGTAGCCGATGCCCAGCCGCGCGCGCGCGTGGCGCGGCAGGCGCGCGAGGTCCTGGCCGTCGAAGGTCATCGAACCTTCGCTCGCCGGCAGGTGGCCCATGACGGTGCGCATGAGGCTGGTCTTGCCGGCGCCGTTGCGCCCGACCAGCCCCACCATGCTGCCGTCCGCCACCTCGACCGAAAATCCGCGCAAGGCCTGCACCGAGGCGATGGTGACGTGGAGGGATTCGATTTTCAGCATGGCGTTTTCAATGCGCACTGCCGGTGACGTGGCGGCGCACGCCCTCGTCCGCCAGCACCGCCGCGGGCAGGCCGTCGGCCAGCACGCGCCCGCTGTAGAACGCCACCACGCGGCCCGCGTAGCGCGTGATGATCTCCATGTCGTGCTCGACGAACAGCACCGTCGTCGCCTCACCGTCGAGCGCGGCCATGACCGTGTCCATCATCGGGAATTTCTCCTCGACGCTGACCCCGCTGGTGGGCTCATCCAGCAGCAGCAGCTTCGGCCGGTGCGTCAGCGCCATGGCGATGTCGAGCAGCTTGCGCACGCCGCCCGGCAGCTCGGCGACGCGGCGCGGCGCGTGTCCCGCGAGCGCGAAGCGCTCGAGCAGCGCCAGGGCGCGCGCACGCGCCGCCGGCGTATGCGCCGGCCGCCAGTACGACAGCGCGCCGTCGCCGCAGGCCGCGGCCACCAGCATGTTGTCGAGCACGCTCATCTCCGCGCACAGCTGCGGGATCTGGAACGAGCGCGCCACGCCCAGCCGCGTGATCGCGCGCGGCCCGAGCGGCGTGATGTCGCGCCCCTCGAACAGGATCTCGCCCGCGTCGGGCTTCAGGTAGCCCGTGATCATGTTGACGAAGGTGGTCTTGCCCGCGCCGTTGCTGCCGATCAGGCCGACGCGCGCGCCGGCGGCGATCTCGATGCTCACGCCTTCGGCGGCGACGACGCCGTCGAAATGCTTGCTCAAATTGCTGGCTTTCAGGACGTTCATTTCCTGATCAACGATCCCAGGCCCCCGGGAAAGAACCGGATGACCACCAGCAGGAAGATGCCCAGCGCCATCTGCCAGGTATTGGGAAAGTACGAACTCGAGAAGGAGCGCACCAGCTCGAGGACCAGCGAGGCGGCGAATACCGCCAGCACGCTGTAGTGCCCGGCCAGGATGGAGACGAAGACGAATTCGCCCGAGGTGGTCCAGTAGCTGAAGTTGGGCTCGATGTGGCCGAGCGCCATGATCGCCAGCGCGCCGCCGGTGCCCCCGAGGAAGGCGGCGAAGACGAAGTTGGCCGCCATCACCCGCCGCACGGAGGCGCCCAGGTATTCGACGCGCAGCTCGTTCGCGCGGATCGCCAGCGACACCAGGCCGCGCGCGGATTCGAAATAGATGCGCGCCGCGATGGACAGGCCGCCCGCGATGGCGACCGCGATGGCGTACAGCGCGTAGCCGGACCAGGCGTCCGCGATTTTCATGCCGAGCAGCGTCGGGCGGTGCATGTTGAAGCCGTCCGAGCCCCCCAGCGCGTCGGTCTTGACCAGCACGCCGTAGAGCACCATGGACAGCGCCAGCGTGAGCATGGCGAAGAAGATGCCGCGATAGCGCGCGAGCAGCGCCGCGAACGGCGCGGCGATGAGCGCGGCGGCGAGGCCGCCCGCGCCGGCGAGCAGCAGCGCGTCGGAAACCCCGAGCTTGTTCGACAGCAGCGCCGCCGCGTAGCCGCCGCCAGCGAACACCAGCCCCTGGCCGAAGGACACCACGCCGCCGCGCATCAGCAGCACGATGCCCAGCGACACGATGCCGTTGGCCGCCGCCATGGTGCACAGGAATTGCAGCCATTTCGGCAGAAAAATCCCGACAAGCAGAAATGCAAGAATCAGCCCCGCCCCGATCGCCAGCGTTCTCTTCATATGCGCCGCGCCTTCACGCGCTGGAACAGCCCTTCCGGCCGGAATACCAGCACGATGGCCATCGCGGCGTAGATGCTGAACAGCTCCGCGGGCGGCCAGGTGTGCACCGCCAGCGCGCGCGCGAGGCCGACGATGAGCGCGCCGATGGCCGCGCCCTCGATCGAGCCCAGGCCGCCGATGATCACCACCGCGAAGGAGACGATCACCACGCCCACGCTCACGCCCGGCTGCACCGAGATCATGGGCGCGGTCAGCGCGCCGCCCAGCGCGGCGAGGAAGATGCCGAACATGAAGGCGAAGGTGTAGACGCGCGAGATGTTCACGCCCATGGAGGCGGCGATTTCCGCGCTGTGGATCACCGCCAGCACCACCTTGCCGGTGCGCGTGCGGTTGAGGCCCCACCACACGCCGAGGCCGCAGGCGACGGCCACCGCGATCAGCGCGAAGTCATAGCCGACGTAGGACTGCGTCCCGACCGCGACGTTGCCGAACAGCTGGTACGGCGCGCCGACGAAATACGGATTCACGCCCCAGACCAGCTTGGTCGCGTCCTCGAGGATGAGGAACAGCGCGTAGGTCACCAGCACCAGCAGCACCTCGTCGCGGCCATAGAACGCGCGCAGCAGGCCGCGCTCGACCAGCGGGGCCAGAAGCGCGGCGACCGCCACCGAGGCCAGCAGCAGCGCGACGAGCGAGGTCCAGGGCGGAAAACCAGCCGCGGCGAACCAGCCGACGAAACTGGCCGCGGCGTAGGCGCCCACGGCATAGAAACTGCCGTGCGCGATGTTGAGGATCTTGAGGACCCCGAAGACCAGCGTCAGGCCCAGCGCGACGATGAACAGCCACGACGCG
>CAZPNH010000375.1:0-3324 GCA_964587635.1 uncultured Bordetella sp. | reverse complement strand
GTTTGCCGGTGGTGCCCGAGGTGAAGGCGATCAGCGCCACGTCCTCGGCCGAAGTGTCTACGTTGCGGAAGCTGGGCGAGCGCTCCGAAGCCAGCGTATCCATCGACTCGTCGCCGTCCTCGTACCAGTAGCGGATCTCCTCCAGCGTCGGACAGTTGGGCAGCGCGAGCTTGAGTTCCGCCTCCAGCCGCTTGTCGCAGAGCGCGTGCGTGATGCGCGCCTTGACGATGATCTCGGTGAGCTCCTTGGCGCGCAGCAGCGGCATGGTGCCGACGCAGATGGCGCCCGCCTTGAACACCGCGAACCAGCAGGCCGCCATCATCGGGTTGTTGGGGCCGCGCAGCAGCACGCGGTTGCCGGGCTTGACGCCCATGTCGCGCACCAGCACGTTGGCGATGCGGTTCGCCTGCGCCAGCAGCTGCGCGTAGGTGCACTCGCCGTCGGGCGCGCGGATGGCGATGCGCTCGCCGTGGCCCGCCTGCACCATGTCGTCCAGCAGCACCGTGGCGCAGTTCATGCGCTCCGGATAAACCAGCTCGGGCAGGTCGAAGCGGAACTCCGGCCACTGCCCGCGCGGCGGCAGATTGTCGCGCGCGAAGGTGTCGACGTGGGCCGTCTGCGCAGGAGAAATGCGGTTCACCTGAGCAGCTCCCGCGCAATGATCACCTTCTGCACCTCGGTCGCGCCTTCGTAGATCCTGAGCGCGCGCACCTCGCGGTAGAGCCGTTCCACCGGATGGCCGCTTTTCACGCCCAACCCGCCGAAAATCTGCACCGCCGCATCCACCACCGACTGCGCCATTTCGGTCGCGTACATCTTCGCCATGGCGGCCTCCTTGGTGACTTTTTTCTGCCGGTCTTTCAGCCAGGCGGACCGGTAAGTCAGCAGCGCCGCGGCATCGATCCCGGTCGCCATGTCGGCGAGCTTCGCCTGCGTCATCTGCAGGTCGGCGAGCTTCTTGCCGAACATCGGGCGGTCCCTGGCGCGCGCCAGCGCCTCGTCGAGCGCCCGCCGCGCGAACCCGAGCGCGGCGCCCGCGACCGTGGTGCGGAACACGTCCAGGTTGCGCATCGCCAGCTTGAAGCCCTGTCCCGCTTCGCCGATCAGTTCCGCATTGGCGTCCTTGAATTTCACGGTCGCCATCGGATGCGGAGAGATGATGTCGATGCGTTCCGATGCGTCGACGTGCTTCGCCTCGACGACAAAAGCACTGATTCCTTCATCCGCTCGCGCGAACGTGACGTAGAAATCCGCGATTCCGCCGTTCGAGATCCAGGTCTTCACTCCGTTCACGGCCCAACCGCCGCTGCTTCGGGTGGCAGTGCAGGTCATCGCCGCCACATCGGAACCCGCATCCGGCTCGGACAGCGCGAACGCCGCAATAGCCTCGCCCGCCGCCACGCGCGGCAGCCAGGTTTTTTTCTGCGCATCCGTGCCCGCGAGCACGATCGGCCCGCTGCCCAGGCCCTGCATCACGAACGAGAAATCGGCCAGGCCGTGGTGGTAGGCGAACATTTCGCGCAGCAGCGCGATGGAGCGCACGTCGGGAGTCGCCGAGACGCAGTGCTTCAGGAATCCGGCAGCGCCAAGTGCCCTGACGAAGTTCTTGCAAACTGCGTCCGCGCTTTCTTCATGCCGTGAAGCATGCTTCAAACTCCAAGCATCGGCCTCAGCTGCCAGCTTTCGATGGCGTTCCTCGAAAAACGGCCAGCCATAGTGTTCGAAGCGGTCCATCAGTTGCCTTCAAATACCGGCTTCTTCTTCGCCGCAAAAGCCTCGTAGGCGCGGTGGAAGTCCTTGGTCTCCATGCAGATGGCCTGCGCCTGCGCTTCCATCTCGATTGCCTCGTCGATGCCCACATTCCACTCCTGGTGCAGCATTTTCTTGGTCATGGCATGCGCGAAGGTCGGGCCGGCGGCAAGTTCTTTCGCGGTTTGCATGGAAAGATCCAGAACCGGATCGCTCAATTTATTGAAGAAGCCCCAGGCAAGGCCTTCCTCGGCGGACATGGAGCGGCCGCTGTAGAGCAGCTCGGAGGCGCGGCCTTGGCCGATGATGCGCGGCAGGATGGCGCAGGCGCCCATGTCGCAGCCGGCCAGGCCGACGCGCGTGAAGAGGAACGCCACCTTGGCATCCGGCGCGCCGTAGCGCAGGTCCGCGGCCATCGCGACGATGGCGCCCGCCCCGGCGCAGACGCCGTCCACTGCGGCGATTACCGGCTGCGGGCAGTGGCGCATCGCCTTCACCAGGTCGCCGGTCATGCGCGTGAATTCCAGCAGTTGCGGCATTTTCATCTTCGTCAGCGGGCCGATGATTTCGTGCACGTCGCCGCCCGAGCAGAAATTGCCGCCGGCGCCATTGACCACCACGGCCTTGATGTTTTCTTCGAATTGCAGCTTTAAAAAAAGATCCCGGAGTTCCGCATACGACTCGAACGTCAGCGGATTCTTCTTCTCCGGGCGGTTGAGCGTGATCACCCCGACCCTGCCTTCCACCTTCCACAGGAAATTCTTCGCCTGGATCATGACTTCCCCTCCATGGTGGCCTGCTTCATCCTTGCCAGCAGGCGGTAGGTGTCCGCCTGCTCCCTGCGCGACAGGCCGGCGAGCAGCTCGACGATCCAACCCTCGTGCGCGCGCGCCATCTCGGCGAAGGCCTTGCGGCCGGCGCGCGTCAGGCGGACGCGGTAGGCGCGCCGGTCGGACGGTTCCGCCACCCGTTCGACCAGGCCCTGCTTCTCCAGCGGGTCGACGATGCCGGTGACGTTGCCGCCGGTCACCATCAGGTGGCGCGACAGTTCGTTCATCTTGAGGCCGTCCGGGTAGCGCCAGAGCTGCGACATCAGGTCGAAGCGCGGCAGCGTGGTGTCGAAGCGGCCGCGCAGCCGGGCGCGCACCTCGCGCTCGATGAGCTGCGAGCAGGTCAGCAGGCGCAGCCAGAGCCGCAGCGCCTGGTGGTCGTCGGTGCGGGAAGCGGTTTCCCGGTCCATGGGGGGCGTCACGCGGAGGGCTTCAAGCGGGAATACTCCAGACCTGAATAGATTAGACCTAAAGTAACTCGCTTTTACCCGGCGCGCAAGCGGATGGTGTAGATTACCCGCCGTACGTCTACTCTGGGAGGGGTAACCATGATCTCGTTCAAGCGCCGGCAGCTCGTCGCCGGCATCAGCGCTGCTTTCGCCACCGGCTTCATCGGTTCTGCCGCCCGCGCGGCGATGGGCCCCAACGACAAGTTAGACCTGCTCATCAAGGGCGGCGAGGTGCTCGACCCGAGCCAGGGCCTGCGCGCCAGGCTCGACGTCGGCATGCGCTTCGGCAAGGTCGA
>CAZPNH010000374.1:0-3330 GCA_964587635.1 uncultured Bordetella sp. | reverse complement strand
TATTCGCCCGAGACCGTCGGTGACCTTGCGGCCGGACGGTCCGATAAAAATGGTCGTGAGGCCGCGTAACTAGCCTTTCACAGTGCCGCGGCGATTGTAGAATCGCGGCTTCCGCATCAGAACAAAAAGAACCGCATGTCCTTCTTCATCACGCTCGTCGAGAATTCCGATACGAACCGGCGCGCGATCGAGAGCCTGCCCAAAGTCCATTCGATGATCCACAAGGGGTTGACGCTGCCCGAGTACCGGGCGTTCCTGCGCGACCTGTACCACATCGTCTGGCATTTCTGCCCGATCATGGCGACCGCCGCCGCGCGCTGCGACGACCGCCTGCGCGACATCCGCTATGAACTCTACGAGCGGATCGAGGAAGAGAAGGGGCACGAGAACTGGGTGCTCGAGGACATCGGCGCCGTGCTCGGCGATGCCGCCGGCGCCAATGCGGCCTCGCCCAGCGCGCCGGTGCTGGCGATGATCGGCTTCAACTACTACGCGGCCGAGCGGGTGCATCCCTGCTCGGTGCTCGGCATGCTCTACGTGCTCGAGGTGGTGGCCTCAGTCTACGGCGGCAAGGTCGCCGACTCGATCGCGCGCGCGATCGGAAAGGACGTGACGGCGGGGGGGTTCCGTTTCCTTTCCTCTCACGCGACGATGGACGCGGACCACATGGCGAAACTCAACGTGCTGCTAAAGACCATCGACGATCCCGCGGCCCAGGCCGCGGTCATCGAATCGACGCGCGTCAATTTTCACCAGTTCGGCCAGCTCTTTTCCGAGGGCGGTTTCGTCTCGCACCTGTCCCGCTGAGCCCGGCTCAGCCCGCCGCGAACGCCACGCCGGCCGCGGGCTCGGCCGCGCTGGCGGCCTCCATGCGCTCCATCTGGGCGCGCACCACGCGGCTCATCATGCGCATGTCGCGGTCTTCGAGGCGCATCGCGCAGTCCACCCAGGTGTCGGCGACTGCATCCAGTTCTTCGCGCGTGATCGGGTTCACCTGCTGGCGGACCCGCATCACCGCCTGGTGGCCGCTGCGGCGGCGAGCATTTCCGGCGATCCAGTTCTGCACCGCCGCCTCGCCCTCGCCGTCCTTGGCGAGCACGTCGACGATGCCCATTTCATGGAGCCTGGCTGCCGGCAGCACCTTGCCCGAAAGGATCAGTTCCTCGGCGATGCGCGCAGTCGCGCGCCGCGCGAGCAGGCTGTAGGCGCCCATGCCCGGGAACAGGTTGAACAGGATTTCGGGCAGGCCGATCATCGCAGACTCCTCGGCCACCAGCACGTCCGAGCACAGGGCCATTTCGAAGCCGCCGCCCAGCGCATCGCCCTGCACCAGCGACACGGTCGTCAGCGTCGGGCACTGGTAGTGCTCGATCTGCGCATGGATGTTGTCGATGCACAGCCGCGCGTAGTGCGCCAGCGCATCGCGGTCGCGCGACCGGATCAGCAGCATGAACAGCGCCAGGTCGCCGCCCAGGTTGAACACCCTGGGCACGCGCGAACCGGCCACGTAGGTATTCACCTTGTGCATCGCGCCCTCGAACTCGATGTGGCCGCTGTTGGCGGTCAGTTCGCTTCCGACCGTGCGGATCTCCTTCAGCAGCGCTAGGTTGAAGCAGGGATTGCCCCGCTGCCGCATGTACCCCCACAGCGTGCCGGTTGCGGGCTCGAACTCGTATTCAGACTCCGCGGACCGCTTCCACGTGGCCCGCAGCCCAACTGCGTCGCGCATGTCGCTCATGATGATGCCCCCGATGATTCCCCCTTGTGGGGGAGTTGAAACCCTAGGCGCCAGGCGGTTCCCGGCGCCTCCCGCAATCATTAGACGCCCGTTGCCAGCCCCGCGCAAACAAGGGCTGTTGCTTTTCCGTGACTGGTGTGCTGCGACGCGTCCGCGGCCAGACGAAATGATTAACCCCGGTTCTAGCCGAAACGGCGCACATGGGTTAAAGTTTTCAGGTCGTCATTTGCTGGGTATTCGGAGGGGTATTCATGTACGCAATCGTCTACAAGTCCGACGGATTCCCGATCTGCCAGCAGGTGGCGGGCGTGAGTCCCGACCCGGTCGTGACTTGGAATACCGAGGCCGCGGCCAAGGCATTCATCTCGTCCAAGGGCGGCGATGCCGATTTCCAGGCGGTGCAGCTTACCGACGAGGCCATGGACAAGATCGCGCAGGCGATGGGCTGCCCGGTCGAGTCCATGATGTTCGAACCCTATCCCAGCTAGAACTCCAGGTTGTCGATGAGGCGCGTGCTGCCCAGGCGCGCCGCCGCCAGCACCACCAGTTCCCTGTCGCCGGGTTGCGGCAGCGCCAGGTCGCCGCGCCGGCGCACTTCGACGTAGTCCGGTTTCCAGCCCGCCGCGGCGAGTTGCCGGACCGCGTCCTTGCAGTCCATGCCGCCTGCCACCTTCTGCAGGAGGCGCTGCAGGCGCGGCGCTTCGGCACGCTCTGCCGCGGTGAGGTAAACGTTGCGCGAACTCATCGCCAGGCCGTCGCTTTCGCGCACCGTCTCGCCGGCCAGGATTTCCACCGGCAGGTTCAGCTGGCGCACCATGGCGCGCACAACGTGGAGCTGCTGGTAGTCCTTCTTGCCGAACACGGCGACGCGCGGCTGCACGCAATTGAACAGCTTGAGCACCACCGTGGCCACGCCGTGGAAGAAGCGCGGCCGGAACAGGCCCTCCAGTTCGCCGGAGATGGCCGGCGGTTCGATGACGAAAGCCTGGGGTTCGGGGTAGAGCACGCCTTCGTCCGGCGCGAACAGCAGGTCGACCGACGCCGCGCGCAGCCTCGCGCAATCGGCCTCGAAGGTGCGGGGATAGCTGTCGAAATCCTCGTGGGGCGCGAATTGCAGGCGGTTGACGAATATGCTCGCGGCCAGGTGGTCCGCGCGCGCCCCGGCGAGGCGCATCAGGGCGATGTGCCCGTCGTGCAGGTTGCCCATGGTCGGCACCAACGCCAGCCCCGGCAGCGCTGCTGTTGCACTGCGCAATTCGTCGATCTGGCGCACGATCCGCATGATTTCAGCCCAGGCTGAAGAATTCCCGCCGGCTCTTCATGCCGCGCATGCGCGACAGCAGCAGTTCCAGGTCCGCATCGCGCGCGACGAAGTTGAGATTCTCGGAATTGACAATCAGCACCGGCGCCGCGCTGTAGTTGTAGAAGAAGCGCGTATAGCCCTCGGCCAGCAGCGCCAGGTAGTCCTCGCCGATGCCGCGCTCGTATTCCGAGGCGCGCCGCTTCACGCGTTCGTAGAGCGTGGCCGGCTGGGCCTGCAGGTAGACCACCAGGTCCGGGGCCGGCGCCTGCGGCCGGATGGCGTCGTAGAT
>CAZPNH010000373.1:0-3340 GCA_964587635.1 uncultured Bordetella sp. | reverse complement strand
CTTGCCGGAACCGCTGCCGCCGATCAGCGCGAAGATTTCCCTGCGGCGCACGCTCAGGTCCAGGCCGTCGTGCACCACGTGGTCGCCGAAGTGCGTCGACAACTTGCGGATTTCGATGACCGTTTCGTCCGGCATGTCAGAGATCGAGCGCGCTGAACGCGATCGAAAACAGCGCGTCGGCGACGATCACGAGGAAGATCGACTGCACCACGCTCCGGGTGGTCTGGCGGCCGACGCTGTCGGCGCCGCCCTTGGTGCGGAATCCCTGGAAGCAGCCGACCACCGCGATGATGACGGCGAACACCGGCGCCTTGCAGACGCCGATCAGGTAGGCCGTGATGCTGACCGCCTTGACGAAGCGGTCGAGGAATTCGCCGTAGCCCACGCCGAGCTGCGCGCGCGCCATCACCATGCCGCCCAACACGCCCAGCACGTCGGCGAACACGGTGAGCAGCGGCAGCGCGATCAGCAATGCGAATATCTTCGGCAGCACCAGCTGGTCGAGGGGCGGAATGCCCAGCGTGCGCATGGCGTCGATCTCTTCGGTGACGGACATGGTGCCGATCTGGGCGGCGTAGGCCGAACCCGAGCGCCCGGCGATGATGATGGCGGTGATGAGCGGCGCGAACTCGCGCAGCATGGACAGGCCCACCAGGTCGGCGACGAAGATGTTGGCGCCGTACCGGCGCAGCTGGTCGGCGCCCTGATAGGCGACCACCAGGCCGAGCAGGAACGACAGCAGCCCGACGATGGGCAGGGCGTCGAAGCCGGCGCTGCGGATATTGAACAGCACCGGGCGCCAGCGCAGGCGGCCCGGATGCGCGATGCCGCGGGCGAGGGCGTGGGCGCTCTCGCCGACGAAGCCCAGCAGGGCAACCACCTGCAGATACGCGGCTTCGGCACTCCGGCCGATGGTTTCCAGCACCGGCAGGGGTTTCGTCATCAAACACAGGCTAATTCACGCGGCCGGCGGGGTATGTACGCGAACGCACAGATCGTCCGCGTCGAAGGCGTAACAATCATTTCCCGCCATCGTCTTTGGAGAGTCTTGTCATGAACCAGTTCAAGCGCCTGTCCGCCATCGCCTTTGCCGCCGTCCTCCTTTCGATCGCAGGCTGCATGTCCACGCCGACGCAGGAAGGCACGGGCGAATACGTCACGGACAGCTGGATAACCACCAAGGTGAAGGCCGTGTTCGCCGAGGACTCCCAGGTGAAGGCGACCGAAGTCAACGTCGAGACCTTCAAGGGCGTCGTGCAGCTCAGCGGCTTCATCAGCTCCGAGTCGTCGATGTACCGCGCCGTCCAGCTCGCCAGCGGCGTCAAGGGCGTGACCTCGGTGCGCAACGACATGCGCATCAAGTAGCTCCGCGGGAAAGCAGGTTTCGACATGGCCACAGCGGATCTCGCCATAGGAGCAGGCGGGATCCATTGGTCGCCGCCATCAAAGTCCATCTATTCCAAGGAGAAAAAAATGAACTGGGACCGCATCGAAGGCAACTGGAAGCAATTCAAGGGCAATGTGAAGGAGCAGTGGGGCAAGCTCACCGACGACCAGCTCGACGTCATCGCGGGCAAGCGCGACCACCTCGCGGGCAAGATCCAGGAAACCTACGGCATCTCCAAGGACGAGACGGAGAAGCAGCTGGCCGACTGGCAGAAGCGCATGAAGGACAAGAACTGATGGACGGGCTGCGGGGCGGGGCGCTCGCGCTGGCGGCCGGCCTCGCCTGCAGCGCCGGCGCCCTCGCGCAAACCATGGCGCGCGACCAGTACCGCGCCGGCATGGACGGCATCGCCGACAGCTACAAGTCCGCCAAGGCGGCCTGCGATTCCTTTTCCGCCAACGCCAAGGACATCTGCAAGGCCGAGGCGAGCGGCAGGGAAAGCGTCGCCAGGGCGGACCTGGAGGCCAGGTACAAGCCTTCCGAGGACGCCAGCTACAACCTGCGCGTCGCCAGGGCGGAGGCGGACTATTCGGTGTCCAGGGCGAGATGCGACGACAAGGCCGGCAACGTCAAGGATGTCTGCGTGAAGGAAGCCATTTCCGCGGCGGTCGCCGCCAAGGCCGACGCCAAGGCGCAGATGAAGAGCGCCGATGCGCGCAACGACGCCGCGGCGGACAAGCGCGGCGCCGCCTACGCCGTGGCCAAGGAAAAATGCGACGCCTTCGCGGGCGACGCCAAGAGCAATTGCATGGTCGAAGCCAAAGCGCGCTTCGGCAAACCCTGATAGCCGCTTTTCAATCCAAGGAGACAAGTCATGACACAGGAAAACCGGAAATTCATCGGCATCGCGGGCGCCTTGCTGGCTGCCGCGATTGCCTTCACGCCGGACGTGGTGCTGGCCGCCAAGGCCGCGGCCGTGGACCGCGCGGAAGCGCGCATCACGGAAATGCACGCCAAGCTGAAAATCACCGCCGCGCAGGAAGACCAGTGGAGCAAGGTCGCCGACGTCATGCGCGCCAACGGCAAGCAGATGGACACGCTGACGCAGGCCAGGTTCGCCAATGCGAAGACCATGACCGCCGTCGACGACCTCAAGTCCTACTCTGAAATCGCGGATGCGCACGCGGAGGGTATGAAGAAATTCACCCCGGTATTCACGACCCTGTATGGGGCAATGTCCGACGCGCAGAAGAAGGAAGCCGACACGCTGTTTCGCACCGGCGGCCAGAACATGAAGATGTCGAAGAGCAAATAGTCGAAACCACTGCACACCGGGAACAACATGAAAACCTCGAAAACACGGGCCGGGCGTTTCCGGCCGGCCATCCGCAAGATGGTGACGGCGGCCGTCATTGCTGCCGTGACGACGGGCAGCCTGTTCGCCACATCCGCTTTCGCCAGGCGCGACGAGCACCGGCGTGGCGGCGATTGGCACGGCCACCGCGGGGGCGGGGGAATCAGCATTGGCGTAGGGGCCTACCCTTACGCCCCTTCCTATGGCTACGCCCAGCCGGTCTACGTGCCCCCGCCGGTCTATTACCCCCCGCAGCCTTCGTCGGGCATCAGCCTTTTCGTCCCGCTCAATCTTCGCATCCGCTAGAGGCCGGGCCCTAGTCTTTCATCCCTTCGATCAGGGATGAAAGGTCTTCGGCATGCTCTTCTTCACTGGCGAGGATTTCCTTGAGCATGCGCTGCGTGGTCGGATCCTGGTCGCCCAGGTAGGCGATCATTTCGCGGTAGCTCTCGATGGCGATGCGCTCGGCGATCAGGTCTTCCTTGATCATGCTCTTCAGCGAGTCGCCTTCCACGTACTCCGCATGGCTGCGGGCCGCCAGCCCGTCGGGCGAGAAATTCGGCTCGCCGCGCAGTTCGATGATGCGCTTGGCGAGCAGG
>CAZPNH010000372.1:0-3343 GCA_964587635.1 uncultured Bordetella sp. | reverse complement strand
GTCGCTGGCTGCTGCTCTCGCTCGACCGGCTGAACATCAATCAGCTGACCATGACCCAGGAACTCATCGCCAACATGCTCGGCGTGCGGCGCGAGGGCGTGACCGAGGCCGCCGGCAAACTGCAGCGCGAGGGATTGATCCGCTACAGCCGCGGCAGGATTACCGTCGTTGACCGACCGGGGCTGGAGAAAGAAGTCTGCGAATGCTATGCGGTGGTGAAGAAGGAATTCGACCGCCTGCTCTCGGATATTCCCGGGGGCGATCCGTTTCAGAGCTTTTCGAAAACCTCCCCCCCCCCCTAGACCTTCCTGAACGGCGGGCAGGGCACCGTGTGATGTCGCACAGACCGCGCGGCCAGGGGCGGGGACAATGGCTGCATGACCAAGCGCTTCTTGTGCCGCATTCTGTTGCTCCTGATTGCTGCCGCTACGCAAACATTGCACCTCGCGCACGCGCAGGCAGTGAACGAGGCGGCGGCCAGGCGCCATGTCTAGGGGCTGGCGATGGAGCAGCGCGGCGACGAGAAGGGGGCTTTCAAGGCTTTCCGCGCAGCGGGGGAAGCCGGGTATCCGCCGGCGCAGCGCCGGCTCGGCGAAATCTACGACAACGGCAACGCCGCCGTGCCGCGCAACTACGCCGAATCCATCCGCTGGTACGAAAAGGCGCGCGCCGGAGGGGAGCAGATTCCGCCGCAGAAATCCCCCATGCCCGTGAATTCCATCAAGCCCTGAGCGGAGCTGGAGCTGTAAAGAGTTCTTACATATTTGTCCGCTCGTCTTTGCCGTCCAAGGTATCCAATAGGTTCACTGGAGTCCTTCGCATCGACGGAAAGGAGCGGCATATGAGATTCCTCAAGGCAGTTCTGCTGGCGGGGGCGGTAGCAGCGGCAATCGCACCTGGAATGGCCGAGGCCCGGGGCGGCCGCTTCGGCGCGTATCGTGGCGGCGGCTTCAGGCTCGGCGTGGCCATCGGCGCGCCAATCCTTGCGGCTTCGTATTACGCCCCGCGCTATTACGCTTCGCCCTATGTTTACGCTCCAGCCTACAGCTATGCGCCGGAGTACGCGCCGCCGGCATATGTCCAGCCGTACTCGCAGCAGGCGTACCCCCCGCAGTATTCGACGCCCGCGTATTCGCAGCAGTACTCCCCGCCGGCGAACCCTCAGCCGGCGTACGCCCAGCAGGTTCCGGCACCTGTGCAGCAGGCGGCCGACTACCAGTACTACTGCCCGCAGTCGAATGCGTACTACCCGAATGTGAGGGAATGTCCTCGCGGGTGGCAGCGGGTGGATGCGCAATCGCCTAGAAGTTAAGCGCGCTGCTTCCGAGACCCTGCGTCAAACGTGACGCAATGCACGTTTGATCGAAGCCCCTGCCACGCGTCAGGGGTTTTTTTTCGCGCTCCGCGCGCGCCCACGGCAATCAGGAATTCATGGCGTTTGTAAATGGTGTTGCCAAATGTAACAGCACCGCATGTTTGCCGTGTTCCCGCTTCAGAATGCTGTCGGGTCGGGAGTCAACGGTTTGGCAGGCGAATTCGTTACGCGACCGCTAGCCTCAAATACGGAGAAAGTGCACGGGTCCGTTTTCAGGGGGAACAGCGGCATGAAGAAGCGGGCTGCAAGTGAGTGACGCGAATGTGCTGCACGGGCGGGAAAGCGGGAGCGCGAAGCTCGCGCTGCTGCCGCCCGAAGCACTGGAGTGGCTGTTTACGCTTGCGGCAATCGCGTTCCTGATCTGGCAATCCGCTGCGCTGCGCGAGCCCGAATTCGTCCGCGGCGCCGGCGACCGCTACAAGGAGGCGGTGGAATTGCGGTCGCCGATCCCGCCGCAGGCCGCGGGAACCGGACGCGTCGTGGACATCTGCAACCGCTTCGGCGGTTGGCTGCCGGCCGCCGAACGCGACATTTCCGCGGAACGGACGGGCGTTTGCCATTCGGATGCGCGACACCCGATCGCCGCTGCGGCAGCGGGTCAAATGGATCCGGCCGCGGTCGATGGTCTGGCCAGGGCCCATGAGGCGCTCACGCAAAGCCTGGTCCTGCCGGTCAAGGCCAGACTGTCCCGCCTGGACGAGCTCGAAAATCGCGCGCGCGAAGCCCGGGCAGAAACCGATGTGCAGGGCGCGATCCAAGGCCTGGCGGCCGAGACGCGCCTCTACCGTGATGCCTACGGTGTCTCCACGGCGGGAGCGCGGTCGGTCCCGCTTGAATGCGCCTGGAACCATCTTGAAGCGAAATACCGCGCGCCCGCGCACCCCAACGCCTCCGAAGCGGACCAGGTATACGCGCTGCTGGGCATGGCCGCGCTGCTCGACGGCGATGCGAATCGCGCTACGGCCGCTGCATTCCCGTTCAAGGAAAAGAGGGACGATGCCTGGTCAAAGGCGCAGCATGGCGCACGTGACGCAGGCGACGCCGGTTGCGCCGCCCTGGGTTCGCCGCGGCAAGTCATCCCTTTGGCGGCAGAGATCGTCGCAAAGGCGCGCGCCAGCGAGAGCAACGCGGCGAAGTCGGCGGCAGCGGAGGAACTGCTCGTCAATGCGCACTGGTATTTTGCGCTGTGGGCGGCGACAGGCCTGCTGCTGCTGCAGTTCGGGCGCCAGGCGGTGCGTGCCCGTCGCTTCCTGCCGCTGGCCGCATTGCTGTGGTCGGTAGTGGGATGGATCACGCATGTCCACGTGGAGTGGGTCAGCGACCGCGCCGCGCAAACCGCCTGGCTGCTGAGGTGGGGGATCCGGTGGCCGGATTTCTTCCAGGTCGCCATCGCCGGCGCCGCGGTCTTGCTCGTACTCGGGGTGATGCTCCGCTCCGGCCGCGCGGCTTCGGCCGAGCCGCCCGTACAGCAAACGCCGTCCTCGCGCATCGGCTACGCGGGATTCGTGCTTTTCGCCGGACTGGGGTGGTGGATGCTGCTCGACCTGTCGGCGTCCGGGTATTACTCGAATCGCTTTCACGCGCTGTACCAGCAGCTCTATGTCTTCGCCGCTTTCGTCCTGTTGACGATGCTTGCGCCGGTACGGCTGTGGCTCGCGGACAGGCTGGGCCGGTGGTTCGGCGTGTTTCTTCTGCTTGCAAGGCCCCGCGGCGCCGGCCTGAAACGCTACCTGCCCTGGGCCATCTACGCCGCCGCCGTTGCGCTGGTGCTGCTTGCGGCCGGCGTTACGCGCAAGTATCAGACCCAGCTCACCTCGGAAATTTTCCGCCTCTGGCTGGTGCTCGGCGCTTCGTGGTTCTTCTTCGTTCGCGGGGAAGCGGCGCTGTCGCTCTCCGCAGGCGGCGCGAAGAGCGGGCTGCATGGCCTGGCCTTCGTGTGGCCGCTGTTTTTCGTCCTTTGCGTTCCGG
>CAZPNH010000371.1:0-3362 GCA_964587635.1 uncultured Bordetella sp. | reverse complement strand
CTTGCCGGCCGAGCCCTTGAGGGCCTTGCCGCCGACGATGGGCGTCACCGCGATCACCGGCGCGCCGAGCTTGCGCATGAGTTCCCGCATGTTGGGCACTTCCAGGATCGGGCGGATGGTGTGGTACGGATTGGCCGGGCAGATCACCACCGCCTCCAGGTCTTCCGAATCGAGCGCGTCGGACACTTCCTGCGTGAGCAGCGCGTCCTCCGCGCCGGCGTACTTGAAGCCGGTGACCGCGGGTTCGCAGGCGAGGGTGGTGAAATATTCCTGGAACGACACTTCGCCGTCGGCGGTCTGCACGTAGGTGCGTACCGGCTCGTCGCTCATCGGCAGCACGCGCGCGCCGATGCCGAGCTGCTTGCAGAAATCGAGCGTGATGGCGGTCAGGCGCCGGTCCTCGGCGAGCCAGGCGGTGCGCAGCAGCGGCGCCGCGAGCGAACGGTCGCCGAGCGTGAGCTGGTCCGGGCCGCCGAACTGCTTGAGCGTGCCGAACAGCGCGTGGCTCTCGCCGGACGGCTCCCATGCGGCCGACGGGCTGGCCATGCCCGAGAGCACGTACAGCACCGTGTCGATGTCAGGGCAGAAGCGCAGCGTCAGGTGGTCGTAATCGTCGCCGGTGTTGACGATGGCGGCGAGGTCCTTGCCGCGCAGGCGGTAGAGCCCGTCCACCAGCTTGGCCCCGCCCACCTGGCCGGTTAATGCGACGACTGTTCCCATGACGCTAGTGTACGGCAGGGTCAGGTTTTATTCGCGCCGTTCTTCCGGATCGCTTGGAAATTGAACAGGCGGCTGGACAGCTTCTTCCGCATGCCGACGTCGAACCAGCGCGACAGGTATTCCAGCAGCGCGAAGTCCCTGTTGCCGTGCAGTTCGCCGGTGATGTACTGCGCCGTCTGCAGGACCTTCTCCGGAAATGCGGTGAGGATGTCCCACTCCGCGCCCTCGGTGTCGACTTTCAGCACGTCGACTTTCTCCAGCGACAGTTCGGCGAGCACCGCGGCCACCTGCCTGACCCTGATGCGCATCTTCTTCGACGTGTCGCTGCCCGCCGGGTGCAGGCTGTAGCCGCCGAAGTTGATCGGGTTGTCGCTGTGGAACAGTTCCAGCTCGGCGTCCGCGGCGCCCAGGCCGAAATTGAAGCCGCGGATGCGCTTCGAATTGGCGATGTTGCGCTCGAGCACCGCGAAATTGTCCGGCGCCGGTTCGAAGGCGTAGATCTGCGCGTTGGGGAAGAGGCGCGCGAAGTAGAGCGCCGTGGCGCCGATATTGGCGCCGATGTCGAGCACCGTCTGCACCTGCGCCGGCCGCAGCGGCATTTCGCGCGGCGGCGCGTATTCGTCGCGCTGCGGCGGCTTCATGAGGTGGCCGTAGAGCGCCCAGGGATCGCTGGACCCCGCCCGGTAATGCAGCCGCATGCCCTGCCACTCGATGGAGCGAATCGCCGGGTCGTAGGGCGCGAGCGCGTCGCGCACGAAGCCGGGATGGCGCGAGCGCGCGAGCAGTTTCGCCTTCATTTTCAGGGACACGGACATCAGAGACCCGCCGCCAGTTCGGCGCCCTCGCGCATGGCGCGCTTGGCGTCCAGCTCGCCGGCCTCCCTGGCCCCGCCGATGAAATGGACGTTTCCCGTTTCCAATGAAAAAGGCCGGAAAGAATTCTGACCGGAACATAGCACCACGGTATCCGCCGGCAGCACGCTCTCCTTGCCGTCCGCCGCGATATGCACGCCCGCGTCGTCGATTTTCCGGTACTCGACGCCCTTGATCATCCTGACCCCATGGTGCGCGAGTTCCGCACGGTGCACCCAGCCGGTGGTGCGGCCGAGCGTGCTGCCAAAGGGCGTGGTGGAGCGCTTGAGCATGGTGATCTGCATATTCCCCTCGGGTTTTTCCATGCCGCCGGCAGCCAGACCTCCCGCAACGGCGGATTCGCGGGTGATTCCCCAGTGTTTGTCGAATGCGGCGGAGTCCAGCGCGGAGCGGCCGGACTTTTCGAGCAGATAGAGCGCCACATCGAAACCGATGCCGCCCGCGCCGATGATCACCACGTTCCTGCCGGCCTGGACGCGGCCCGAGAGCAGGTCCGCATAACCGGTGACGCTCCTGTGCTCGATGCCGGGAATCGCGGGTTTGCGCGGTTCGATGCCCGAGGCGAGGATCACCTCGTCGAACGGCGCCAGCCCGGCCTGCGTGGCCGCGTGGTTCAGCAGCACCTTCGCGCCGGCACGCCGCAGCCGCTCGCCGTAGTAGGCCACCGACTCGGCGAACTCCTGCTTGCCGGGAATTTTTTTGGCGAGGTTGAACTGGCCGCCCAGTTCCGCCGCCTGCTCGAACAGCACCACCTCGTGCCCGCGCTCGGCGGCGACCGCCGCGCAGGACAGGCCCGCCGGGCCGCCGCCGACGACGGCGATTTTCTTTTTCTTCGCCGCGCGGACGAAATTCAACAAGGTTTCCCGACCGGCCCTCGGATTGACCACGCAGCTCACCGACTGGCCGATGAAGTAGTGGTCGAGGCAGGCCTGGTTGCAGGCGATGCAGATGTTGATGCCGGCGCGGTCGCCGGCCTTCGATTTGCCGGCGAAATCCGCATCCGCCAGCATGGCGCGCGCGAGCGACACCATGTCCGCGTCGCCGCGCGCGAGAATATCCTCGGCGATTTCCGGCGCGTTGATGCGGTTCGAGGCGATCACCGGGATGTTCACCGCCTGCTTGATGCGGCGCGCCGCCCAGGCGAAGGCCGCGCGCGGCACGGCCTGCGCGATGGTGGGGATGCGCGCTTCGTGCCAGCCGATGCCGGTGTTGAGGAGCGTCGCGCCGGCTTTCTCGATGGCTTTCGCAAGCCGCACGGTGTCGTCGCCCGACAGGCCGCCTTCCACCAGTTCGAGCGCCGAGATGCGGTACATGACGATGAAATGCGGCCCGGTCGCGGCGCGCGTCTGGCGCACGATCTCGCAGGCGAAGCGCATGCGGTTCTCCAGCGTGCCGCCCCAGCCGTCCCTGCGCTGGTTGGTGCGCGGCGCGAGGAACTGGCTGATCAGGTAGCCCTCCGAGCCCATCACCTCGACGCCGTCGTAGCCCGCCGTCTGCGCGAGCACGGCGGCGCGCACGAAATCGCCGATGGTCTGCTCGATTTCCGCCGCGCCCAGCTCGCGCGGCGTGCCGGGGTTGATGCCCGATTTGACGGGCGAGGGTGCGACGATGTTCTGGTGGAAACCGTAGCGGCCGGAATGCAGGATCTGCAGCACGATCCTGCCGCCCGCGTCGTGCACGGCCTGCGGAATCGCCTTGTGGCGCTCCGCGTCCTCTTTCGTGCTCATCTGCGCGCGATGCGGGCTCAACTCGCCCGCATCGTTCGGCGCA
>CAZPNH010000370.1:0-3362 GCA_964587635.1 uncultured Bordetella sp. | reverse complement strand
CGGCGATCTCATCGGCTACTTCCTGCCGCACGAGGGAACGAACGACGTCGCCTGGGGATTGATCGCCTTCGAGAACCTCGCTGCCTACGAGGCCTACCGTGCGCGATTGAAGGCAGACCCGGAAGGCCGCGCCAATTTTGCTTTCGCCCAGGACAAGCGCCTCATCCTGCGCGAGGAGCGCAGTTTCCTGGAAAGACTGGAGAAGCCGTAGCGGCTAGTGGATCTCGGGCTCCGCGGTGGGCGCGGTGCCTTCGAGGAAATCGAAATCGCAGCCTTCGTTGGCCTGCTTCACGTGACGCGAGAAGATCGCGCCGTAGCTGCGCTCGTACTTGAGCGGCGGGCGCTTCCAGGCGGCCTTGCGCTTCGCCATTTCCGCGTCCGAAATTTTCAGGTTGATGGCCTTTTTCTCGACATCGAGCTCGATCAGGTCGCCGTTCTGCACGAAGGCGAGCGGGCCTCCGACGTAGGCCTCGGGGGCGACGTGCAGAATGCAGGTGCCGTAGCTGGTGCCGCTCATGCGGCCGTCCGAAATGCGCACCATGTCCTTCACGCCCTGCTTGATGAGCTTCTTCGGCATCGGCAGCATGCCCCACTCGGGGAAGCCCGGACCGCCGAGCGGCCCCGCGTTCTTGAGCACCAACACGCAATTCGCGTCCACGTCCAGGTCGTCGCGGTCGATGCGCGCCGACATGTCGTTGTAGTCCTCGAACACCACGGCGCGCCCGGTGTGCTGCAGCAGCTTCGGGTCCGCCGCGCTCGTCTTCAGCACCGCGCCGTCGGGTGCGAGGCTGCCGCGCAGCATCACGAGGCCGCCCGACTTCTTGAGCGGTTTGTCGCGCGGCAGGATCACGTCCGCGTTCCACACCTTGGCGCCTTCGATGTTCTCGCCGAGCGTTTTGCCGTTGACGGTTTTCGCGTTGAGATCGAGCAGGTCCTTCAACGAAAACAGCAGGGCCCGCAGGCCGCCGGCATAGAAAAAATCTTCCATCAGGTACTTGTTGCCGGAAGGGCGCACGTTGGCGATCACCGGCACCTTCGCGGAGATTTCGTTGTAGCGGTCGAGCGAGAAGGGCAGGCCCGCGCGCCCGGCCATGGCAACGAGGTGCACGACGGCGTTGGTCGAGCCGCCCATCGCCATCAGCGCGGTGATGGCGTTGTCGAAGGAGCCCTTGGAGAGGAAATCGCGCGGCTTGAGGTCTTCCCACACCATGTCCACGATGCGCTTGCCGGTGAGCGTCGCCATGCGCGCATGGTTCGAATCGGGCGCCGGGATGGACGAGTAGCCGGGCAGGGTGAAACCGAGCGCTTCGGCGAGCGACATCATGGTCGCGGCGGTGCCCATGGTCATGCAGGTGCCCGGCGAGCGCGCGATGGTGTCCTCGATGTCCTGCCATTCGCGCTCGGTGATGCGCCCGGCGCGCAGCTCGTCCCAGTATTTCCAGGTGTCGGAGCCCGAGCCCAGCGTCTGGTCGCGCCAGTGACTGTTGAGCATCGGGCCGGCGGGCAGGTAGATCGCCGGCAGGTTCATGCTGGTCGCGCCCATGATGAGCGCGGGCGTGGTCTTGTCGCAGCCGCCCATGAGCACGCAGCCGTCCGCCGGATAGGAGCGCAGCAGCTCCTCGGTCTCCATGGCGAGGAAATTGCGGTACATCATGGTGGTCGGCTTCTGCATGGTCTCCGCCAGCGCCATCGCCGGCATTTCCAGCGGGAAGCCGCCCGCCTGCCAGATGCCGCGTTTCACTTCCTCGGCGCGCTGGCGGAAGTGCGTGTGGCAGTGGTTGATGTCCGACCAGGTGTTGATGATGGCGATGACGGGCTTGCCGCCGTAGTCGCTGCGGTCGTAGCCCATTTGCGCGGCGCGCGAGCGGTGGCCGAAGGAGCGCAGGTCCTTGACCCCGAACCAGCGGTGCGAGCGCAGTTCTTCCGGCTTTTTCCGTTTCATCTAGACCTTATAGTACCGTTCGGCGCGCTTCTGGGCCCGCTCCATCGCCTCTTTGGGCGTCTTGTCGCCGGAGGCGGCCTCCGCCACCATGTCGACGACGACGAAATCCGCGAGAACGCCCGCCGAGGCGTAGCCGAGCTTGCCGGCGTAGCCGTGGTGGCGCATGCGGCCGACGCCGGCGCGGAACGCCGCAGCCTTCGGCTCCTGCGTCCAGATCGGGCTGTTCTCGTAGGCCCTGAGCGGCTGCATCACGTAGCCGATCGACGCGGTCTGCCACGGTTCGTACTGTTCCTTCTCCATCATGAAGCGCAGGTATTCCTTGGCCGCCTTGGGGTATTTGGAATACTTGAACACCATCGCCTGCGTGATCTGGTGGAGTTCCGTGGGCATGCCGACCGGGCCGATCGGCCAGGCCGCGTGATCGATGTCGGCGGCCATTGCCTGCAGCTTCGGATCCGGCGAATTTTTGGCCACGTAGTAGATCGAGATGGCGTTGTTGGTGCAGCTGATCTGGCCGTCGAGGAAGGCTTTGTTGTTGTTCGCGTCGAGCCACGAGAGCGTGCCCGGCAGCATGGTCGGGTAAAGCTGCTTGCAGTACTCGAGCGCGGCGAGCGTCTCCGGGCTGTTGATGGTGACGTTGCCTTTCTCGTCCACGACTTTTGCGCCATGCGCCCAGAGGATCCAGTGGGTCCAGGTCGGCGAATCGCCGGCGCCGTGGCCGAGCGCGTGCGCGACCGGCGTGCCCTTGGCTTTCATCGCCTGCGCGAACTTCAGGTACTCGCCGGTGGTCTCGGGAAATTTCTCGAAGCCCGCCGCCTTCATGTGGCTGATGCGGTAGACCATGGCGCCGCCGTTGGCGCCGATCGGCAGCGCGATCCATTCCTTGCCGCGCATGCCGTAATCGCGGCAGACGGGATACCAGCCGCCATACTTCTTGCCCAGGTATTCGGCGACGTCGGTCACGGGCACCAGCTTGTCCGGATAGAGATGCGCGTCGTCGAACCAGCCGAGGATGATGTCCGGGCCTTTGCCGACGTTGGCGGACACGGCCGCCTTCGGGCGGATGTCGTCGAAGCTCTCGCTGTCGATGCGCACGTCCACCTTGAACTGGTCGGAGAATTTCTTCGTGTTCTGCAGCCAGAGCAGCTCGTCGCCTTCGACGAAGCGTTTCCAGCGCATCACGCGCAGGCTGGCGCCTTTTTCCACCTGCGGCGTCCAGGCCTGTGCCTGCGCAAACTGCGGCAGCAGCGCGCCCACCGCCACGCCCGCGCCGGCCTTGAGTGCCTCCCTGCGGCTCACTTTTTTCATGCTCATCCTCCCGGTGCGCCCTGCGTGTTGACGTAGAGCGAATAGATCGAGGTGCTGGCCGCCATGAACAGGCGGTTGCGGTATGCGCCGCCGAAGCACAGGTTGGCGCAGC
>CAZPNH010000369.1:1211-3373 GCA_964587635.1 uncultured Bordetella sp. | reverse complement strand
AGGTAGCCAGGCCGGCCAGCACGACCACCAGGAACACTCCCCCGATGATGAGGAAGCCCTGCTGGGGACGCTTGGCAGAATGCGTTTTCATGGCACGTTATTCACATGGACGGCGTGGTAGAGGGTCACGGTCTCAGTGCCTCCCTTGGAGGTATTCGCAGTAAGCTGCAGCGCCATCGTCGCCAGCCCCGCACCCTGCGTGCTCGCGTTCGCGTCATAGGTAAAACTGCAGGCGGTCACCCCGCTCGCCAGCAGCGCGCTGGTCCCGCCCACCGGCGGCGCCGGCTGGCTTGACGCGATGGTGTAGCCGGAAATCCGCGTCAAGGTATTCGCCGCGGTATTGCAGGCATACGTCACGGGCCCCTGGACGATGTAGAAGCGCTTGCCAGGCGATTCGTATGTGAAAGTATTGCTCGCGAAGGTGATCTTTTCGCTTCCCACGCTATCCACCGGAACAGGGGTAATCTGGCTCTTGTTGCCGCCAGTTCCAGGAAATTGATAAGCGTCGGCATTGGTTGTGCCGGGCTGCAGGTTGAAGACGACCATGTAGTCGGTAGTGGTTACCTGGCCAATATTGGGAACGTTGCCTAGTGTCGTGAAGCAGGTGTCGGCCGCACCGAACGAGAGTGCGTCCCCGGCTGCGGCGCAGACGCCGCTGCCGCCGACACTGTCCGAGCGGTAGCGGCCGCCGACGCGCACCAGCAGCAGCTCCATGTATACGACCCCGCCGGCGCTGGTGACCCGCACGCTGTTCGGCAGCGCCAGCCGCAGGTCGCGCGCCATGCGGCGCAGCGCCGTGTCGGCCGTGTCCGCCAGCGCCGCGCGCCGGAGCGAATCGTTGTAGGCGAATATCGGCCACACGAACTGCAGGATGATCGCCGCCAGGATCCCGGTCAGCACGATGACGATGGTCAGCTCGATCAAGGTCAGGCCGATCTGGCGCGCGCTTCGCAATCCGGAGGATGAACGTGTCATGGCGCGGTGTCGGGCGCGTAGCGGGTCCGGTATCCTTCCAGCGTGACCGAGGTACCGCCTGGACCGGTAACCGTGATGCTGATTAGGAGCGCCCCCGCAGCGGGAATGGTATCGCCGGCAACATTGTCTGACGCTGGGCCTAGGCCTGATTGTGTGACAGCGATCGACGCCGAGTAGGCGCCGAGACCGGAAATGGTTGTGTTGGTGAGGTCCTGGATGCCTGGACCCATCGAGAAACCGGCGTAATCGTTCACGTTATTGAAGGGCGTAGTCAGGCTATAGCGTGTTTGGCCGGGCTCCGGCCCCATGGATTCACTGAGCGTCGCGCATCCGCCGGGCGCGCCTACCGTCCCGTTAGTGGCGATCGCGGCGTTCGCATCGGTCGGATCGCAGTAGGTGAAGGGCATGAGAGACACTTCGTCCATCAGCGATTCGGCGATCGCGAGCACCTGCTTGCGCGCCTGCGGATCCGCGCTTCCCTTGACGAAGGTGCTGAACGCGGCGAGAAAGCCCGCCAGCGCCACCCCGACGATGACCATGAACATGACCAGCTCGATGAGCGTGACGCCTCGCGAAAGTCTAACTGACATAGCCGGTTTCCTGCACTACCGAGATTTGCCGGGAGAAACCCCCGCTGCCGGTGATGGTGATCGTCTGGCCGGCGCTCGCCTGACCGAGGGAGTTGAACGTGAAGGTGACGCCGGATACCGACACGCCGGAGCCCGCGTTCACCAGGAAGGCGCCGGTGCCGCTGCCCAGCGGCTGCGACACCGATCCGCCGCTGCAGGCCGAATCGGTGTAGCAGAGCTTGATCTGCGAGGGAGAGATCACCACGGCCACGGTGCGCCGCTGGCTGATCGCCACCTTCTGCGCGTAACGCAGCATGGCCGTGGTCTGGTCGGCGAATCCCAGCGCATCGAAGCCCTGGGTATTGATCTGGGACGCAGCATACGCCGCGAGAATCGCCGCGATCACCATCACCACGACCAGTTCGATCAGGGTAAAGCCTCTGGCCACGCGCGGCGGGAAATTCACGGATTGTCCTCGGTCTGTCCGGAACTCATATCTCTTCGGCGAGACGAACGGCGATCTGCAGGCCGTGATGCCGCTCGAGCAGGATGCGCGCTACCTGCCTCGCTTCATCCTTGCGGCCGACGAAGGCGAGCGTGCGGGCGTATTCCACCTGC
>CAZPNH010000369.1:0-1201 GCA_964587635.1 uncultured Bordetella sp. | reverse complement strand
CACCTGCGGGGCGATCATGTACGGCGCTATTTTGAGCGCCCGCGCGCTCCATCCGAGGATTTCATCCGGCGACGCGGGCTGCTCGAGGAGCTGGGGATACTGGCGGCGCAGTCGCACCCGCTCCAGGAGATTGTTGATATCGAAAGGATCCACCCGGACACCCTCCGCGAAGGTCTGGTCCGCTTTCATCGCCAGCTGCTTGTTGCCCGAGGCCACCGCCTGATCGCGCCAGATTACGCCTTCCTCCCAGTACCGCTGCGCGGAGCGCGGTTCGAGACGCCGCGATACGGACTGCCAGTATAGGCCGCTCTCCGCGCGCCCAGAACCCAGTTCCACCAGTGCCCGGCGGGCTGCCAGATCCGCGATCGCAGGTTGTGCGAGCCAGAGGAGTCCTGCCGCAGCCAGCGAGCCCATCGCCAGCGACATGCGCGGCACCGGCAGGTGCTCTGCGACGTAGCTGCGCGCCGCACCTGCCCATCGCGAGTTGCCGCCGTGGCCTGCCAGCGCTCCCAGCCACAGTCCCATCACCACCAGAGGAAAGGGCACGTAAAGGGGAAAATCAACGGCCGCGTGCGCGAAAAATCCCGCCGCCGCGGCAGCGCAGACAAGCGGTACCGGATCGTTGCGGTCCAAGCGCCGGCCCGTGAGGATCATCGCCAGCGCAGCCGCCATGATCATCCCGAGCAGGACGATGCCGGGCAGGCCGAATTCGAGCCAGGTCTGCAGGTAATCATTGTGCGCAAACGGGAAATTCAGATTGTTGTCGAACGGTTTCGTCATTTCATAGAGCGGCGAGAACATGTTGGCGCCGGCGCCCGCGAACGGGTGCTGGGCGATCTGCCCCAGCGTCATGCCGATCAACTCGATTCGCTCGGCGGGCCCACGGCTTACGAGGCTTTCGACGGCCATGCCGGCGCTCCCTGCCAGCACGCCGCCGGACGATGCGCGGGGGAGCGCCTTCAGCACGTAGTACCCCACCACGACCAGCAACAGCCCAGCCAGGATCTGCAGCCAGCGCGCGCGGGCCTCACGCGACTTCGGCATGCCAAGGTAGGCGGCGACGAGCACGGCACCCGCGAGAAAGGCGGCCCAGCCGCCCCGGCTTTCGGTCGACAGCAGCCCGCGAAAAGCCACAACGATGCGAGATAAATCTTCCACCCGCCGCGCCATGGGCCCGATCTGCCAAAGGGTTTCGATCCAC
>CAZPNH010000368.1:0-3399 GCA_964587635.1 uncultured Bordetella sp. | reverse complement strand
TACAACAACCCGACGCCGCAGCAATGCGCCCAGTACACGCCGGTCGGCGGCGCCGGGACCGGTTCGACCATGGCCGTCGGCAGCTACCAGTTCCAGGGCATTCCGCAGGTCTACATCCGGATCACCACGCGGGTCGACGGTCCGCGCAATACCGTGAGCATCACCCAGACCGCAGTACTGGTGGATGCTTCGTGAAGCGCGGCAACGCGCAGAGGAGCAACACATGAAATCGATGACCGACCGCAACATCGTCCGGGCGCTCTTCGCTGCATATGCGATCGCGATCGCCTTCCCCGGGCCCGCGCGCGCCGAAGTGACCGACATCGCAGACGTGCCGCTCGCCAATTCGCCGTCCACAGCGGTGCTGCCAAACCTCATGTACATCCTCGACGATTCGGGGAGCATGCAGTGGGACTACATGCCGGACAACATCCAGACGCTGACCACCGGCACGCAGATCAAGAACTGCAAGACCACCAGCGGAGGCGCCGCCCAGATCGCCAACATCCAGTGCGCGAGCCTGTCCGGCAATACCGCCGCCTATGCCGATCCGCCGTACTTCACCACGCAGTTCAACCAGATCTACTACAACCCGGACATCACGTATTCGCCGGCCACCAATTACCTTGGCGTCAGCTACGGCAACATGTCGCCGACGGCGGCGAAGTTCGATGCCTTCACCAATGCAACGACCAAGGACCTGACGGCGACGTACCCCGAGGTCTATTACTGCGCGACCCTGTCGGCGAGCTTCACCGGCTCCATTTCGGGTACCACCCTGACCGTCACCGCCGTGGGCTCCGGGCCCATCCTCGTGGGCATGACGCTGACCGCGGGCAGCATGAGCGCGAATACCGCGATCACGGCGCAATTGACCGGAACCGCCGGGAGCACGGGCACCTATACGGTGAGCGTATCGCAATCGCGGTCCAGCCAGGCCATCACAGGCGCGGGCGGCGGGGCCAGTCCGACTGCCGCTCAGCTGACCAACACGACCTTCTGCCGGCGCAACGGCATCGACAACATTCAGGCCGCGCCGAACAACTATTTCATGTACTGGTCGAACAATTCCACGGCCGGCACGCCGCTCGGCGCCTATCCGCTGGACACGGGAACACCGTCGACGTCGTTCAACCTCCAGGAGGTCTCCAACACGGGGCACCCCTACTATTTCACGATTACGCCGGACGAGTACTGTACGTACCGCACGCTGGTACAGTGCACCGCTTCGTCCGTACCGACGGGGATCTTCACGTTTCCGGCGAATATCCGCTATTGCGCCGCCACCGCCAATGCCGCCGCCGCGTCCCCGGTTTCCGATCCGCAGGGCACCGCGTCCCCGAAATGCCGCCAGAAATTCAATAGCGGCAGCTATATTTACCCGCGCTATGGCCGCTTCACGCGCGTCGACATCGTCCCGGCCACGACGCAGTACACGAAGAGCGCAACCTCGGTGCGTACCGACTGCGCCGCCACCACCTTCTGCACCTACGCGGAAGAACTGCAGAATTTCGCCAACTGGTACAGCTTCTACCGCATCCGCATGACCCTGATGAAGACGTCCACCGGGCATGCGTTCCTGCAGATCGACAGCCGCTACCGCGTCGGCTTCATCAGCATCAACCCCGGCAGCCCGGTGGTGAGTTCCCGCTACCTGCCGATCGGCCAGTTCAACGCCACGCAGAAGAGCAGCTGGTACACCAAGCTCTACAACATGGGCAGCAACGGCTCCACGCCGCTGCGCCAGGCGCTGTCGCGCATCGGCCGCTATTACGCGGGGGTGGGCTCGACCGACATCAACAGCGGCATGACGGACGACCCGGTCCAGTATTCCTGCCAGCAGAATTTCGCGCTGCTCACCACGGACGGCTACTACAACGACAACACCACAGACACTGAGGATCCCACGGGCGCCAACGTCGGCAACCAGGACAACGTGCCGAACTCCGGGCCTCCCTTCTTCGTGAGCCGCAGCACTGGTACGCTGGACGGCAGCGGCACCCAGGTGGTGGTATCCACCCCGACCAACATCATCGCGGAGACCATCTGCACGGCCAACGCCACCACCGCCTTCCCCGGCGGCGGCTCGCAGGTTGCATGCGGCTGCTCGGGAACCAACAAGCGCATCATGCAGCGCACGCAGTCTGGCGCGTCCACCTCGACGACGGTCGACGGCGTATCGAGCGGCACCGGCGCCACCATATCGGGCACCACTTTCACCAACGTCACCGCCTGCACGGCGCCGCTGGTCGTCACTACGGTGACCAACTACACGGAGACCGAACAGCTCGGCTGCTCGAAGAACAACGCCATCACCTTCTCCACGGGGCTGAATGGCAACGCGACAGGTTCCTCGAAGACCAACAGCACCTGCAACTGCTCCACGTCGAATCCTTCGCAAGCCCATCGCAGGATGCGGACCATCACCTACACGGGGACGGTGGTCACCACCGACGGCGTCGCGGCCGCACCGACTTACAGCTCGGCGACCCTTGTCGGCTTCACCGACGCCACCGCCTGCGCCGTGGGAAGCGCGCCCTCCAACGTTGCGGCCACCGCGACTACCGGTACGATCACGCCCACGAACAACGGCGGCACGACGCTCAGCATCGCCTCCTTCAACCCGAATCCGCAGACGGTCGTCACGGGCCCGCCCACCTCGGCCACGACGAACGGCGGCACGGCGAACACGCTCGCCGACGTCGCGATGTACTACTACAAGAACGACCTGCGCCCGGTACCGCCGTGGTCGACCAACATCGGCCAGGACGACGTCCCGACCACGGTCATCGACATCCAGCCGGCGCAGCACATGGTGACCTTCACCCTCGGCCTCGGCCTGCAGGGCCTGATGGACTACCTCCCCAATTACGCCACCAGCCCCACGGGGGACTTCGCCAACATCGTGGCGGGCACGCCGGGCGGCTGCCCCTGGACGGCTACGGGCGCCCAGTGCAACTGGCCTGTGCCGGTCGCAGCTTCGCCCACCGCACTCGACGACCTGTGGCACGCGGCGGTGAACGGCCGCGGCGTGTACTTCAGCGCCTCCGACCCGAATTCCCTGGCCAACGGCCTGACCAGCGCGCTCACCGCGCTGCACGTGGCGACCGCCTCGGCGTCCGCCTCGGCGACGAGCAGCCCGAACATCACCCAGACGAACAACTTCATCTACAGTTCCACCTTCCGCACGGTGAAGTGGGACGGCGAGATCGTGGCCCAGCAGATCGACCCGACGACCGGCAACATCCAGCCGGCCATCAACTGGTCGGCGCAGGCCAACCTGGACGGCCAGACTTCCAATACGGCGGACTCCCGGAACATCTACACCTTCTCATCGGGGGCCTCGAACAAGCTGAAGTCGTTCCTCTTCGCCAATCTCACCAGTACAGGGTCGGGCGC
>CAZPNH010000367.1:0-3413 GCA_964587635.1 uncultured Bordetella sp. | reverse complement strand
CCAGGCGCTCCTTTCCGGGGCCAACGGCGGCCGAGGGGGGGCCATCATCCTGCGCACCCGGGCGGCCCGCCAAGTGACAATTGCGCGACAGCGGCACAAGCTGGCATTGGAATTGCAAGTAATAGACGACGGGCCCGGCGTGCCCGAGGAAATCCGCGACCGTGTCTTCAACCCGCTCGTCTCGGGACGGGAAGGGGGCAGCGGCATCGGCCTCGCGCTCGTGCGGACCTACGTGCAAAACCACGGTGGCGTGGTCGAATTCGACAGCCGCCCGGGAAGAACCATATTCACACTATTGCTGCCTCTGGTATGAAACCGGTCTGGATCGTTGACGACGATCGCTCCATCCGCTGGGTATTCGAAAAAGCGCTCAGCCGCGAGGGCATTTCGTACAACTCCTTCTCGTCGGCGCGCGAAGCGCTCGACGCGCTGTCGGGCGGCGCGCCGCAGGTGCTCATTTCCGATATCCGCATGCCGGGGCAATCCGGCATCGAGCTGCTGCAGGAGGTGAAGGAAAAACATCCGGCGGTGCCCGTGATCGTGATGACGGCGTACTCGGACCTGGAATCCGCGGTGGCGGCCTTCCAGGGCGGCGCCTACGAGTATCTGCCCAAGCCCTTCGACGTGGACCAGGCGGTGGAACTCATCCGCCGGGCGCTGGACGAGAGCCAGCGCGAGCAGGAAGCGCTCGAGCCGGTCGGCGAGGTGCAGGAGATCCTCGGGCAGGCGCCGGCGATGCAGGAGGTGTTCCGTGCCATCGGCCGGCTGTCGCAGTCGAGCGCGACGGTGCTCATCACCGGCGAATCCGGTACCGGCAAGGAACTGGTCGCGCGCGCATTGCACAGGCACAGCACGCGCGCGGCGAAGCCGTTCGTCGCCATCAATACCGCGGCGATGCCCAAGGATCTGCTCGAGTCCGAGCTGTTCGGCCACGAGCGCGGCGCCTTCACCGGCGCGCAGGCGCTGCGGCGCGGCCGCTTCGAGCAGGCCGAGGCCGGCACGCTGTTCCTCGACGAAATCGGCGACATGCCTGCCGAGCTGCAGACGCGGCTGCTGCGCGTGCTCTCGGACGGCACCTTCTACCGGGTCGGCGGGCACCAGCAGCTGAAAGCCAACGTGCGGGTGATCGCCGCCACGCACCAGGATCTCGACAGCCGCGTGCGCGAAGGCGGGTTCCGCGAAGACCTCTACCACCGCCTGAACGTGATCCGCGTGCGCATCCCGTCGCTGCGCGAACGGCGCGAGGACATCCCGTTGCTGGCGCGGCATTTTCTGGCCAAGAGCGCGAAGGAGCTCAGCGTCGAGCCCAAGCGTCTCTCGGACGAAGTGCTTGCTCACCTCGCGCGCATGGATTTCCCGGGCAACGTACGCCAGCTCGAGAACCTGTGCCATTGGCTCACCGTCATGGCGCCCGGGCAGGCCATCGGCATCGCGGACCTGCCGGCGGAATTCCGCGGCGAACCCGCGGCGGCCAGCATGGCGCCGGCTTCAGACTGGATCGCGGCGCTGGAGCAGGAAGTCGAACGGCGCCTCGCGCGCGGCGAGACCGGCGTGCTCGATCAGCTTTCGCGCCAGTTCGAGCGCTCGCTGATTTCCAAGGCGCTCGCGCGCACGGGCGGGCGCCGCATCGAAGCGGCGAACCTGCTCGGCATGGGCCGCAACACCATCACGCGCAAAATCCAGGAACTCGGCATCGGCGACGCCGACGACTAGGCGGATTTCCGGGTCGCCAGCCAGTTGGCTTCCAGCCGGGCGTCCACGGTCGCCACGATTTCATCCACCTTCGGCGAGCGCATGCCTTTCTGCTCGCCGATGGCCTTAACCAGGCGGTCGGTCCGTTCGATATAGAGCGCGCCGCCCGCGACGGCCCGCGCCGCTGAAGACGGCGTCACCAGCGATTGCGCTGCCGCCGCGTACTTCTCGAAAGGCACCAGGTCCTTTTCGTCCGCGCCGATGGACACGCACAGCTTCGCCACCCAGTTGTAGACCGCGCGCGAGGTTTCCAGGTCGGAATGCACGGCTTCCCGGATCGGCCGGACGCCATCCCTCTGGATGCAGCGGTAATTGCCGGCGAGCAGCATCGCCCATTTCGCGAGCGGCACGAACACCGAGTCGTACACTCTCAGCTTGACCGGGATTTCCATGCCGTCGAAGCGCGCCGCCTCGATGTCCGCCTCCAGCCTGCGCAGGATTGCCGTGTGCGCATCCGAGGTGAAGCGCGCCGATTTGAAATTGGTGGGCAGCCGCACCTGCAGTACGTTCACCTTTTCCTCCGGCGGCCGGAAGGCCTGCGGGTCCGGGCTGCATAGCGTCATCAGTTTCGGATCGAACCGGTCCCACACCGCCGCGTCGGCGTAGCAGACCCTGCAAGAGCCCGGATCGACGCCCGGCAGGCGCGCGAGGTACGGCAGCGGCGGCATGTTCATGATGGACATGCAAGGCAACCCTGCCTTCGCCACTGCGTCGAGCAGCTCGCGTACCCCGGGCAACCGGTATTGCGGTTCCTGCATCCCCAGCACGACGAGGTCGTAACCGGCCAGGGCCGCTTCGCCGGGCGTGCACGCGGAGAGCTTGCCGGGCAGCTTGCGCGAGTGAATTTCGACCAAGCCCTCGCGCCCTTTGACCGGCATGCGCACGATCGCGCCATCGCGGTTGAACAGTTCGGCTTCGGCCGGCGTGCACACCATCTTCGCGTTGTGTCCGGCGAGCACCAGTTTCGTCGCCAGCAGCGAACCGTAGGAGGCGCCGAAGATCAAGACATTGACAGGATTTTTCATGATGTGAAATAGGGACCCGTACTATGGGAGGCGAGACTACTCCCGCCGATTTCTCGCCGCATCGAGCGGCGCAGCACGCCGGAAGCTGGTTTCATGTTGCGGTGCGTCATCCCGGACCGTAAAATTCTGCTTCCTTCCTCAACAGAGTTTTCCGCGCCGTGAACCGATCCATTCCGCTGCCTGAAGGCGTCCGCATCGCTGCGCCGATTTCTCCCGAGTTCGCCGCCATCCTCACGCCGGAAGCGCTGGCGTTCGTCGCCGGGCTGCACCGCAAGTTCGAGGCGCGCCGCCAGGAACTGCTCGCGCGCCGCGCCGCGCGGCAGAAGGAATTCGATGCCGGCAAGCTGCCGGAGTTCCTGCCGGAGACGAAGAAAATCCGCGACGCCGAATGGCAGATCGCGCCGCAGCCGAAGGACATGCTCGACCGCCGCGTGGAAATCACCGGCCCGACCGACCGCAAGATGGTGATCAACGCGCTCAACTGCGGCGCCGCCACCTTCATGGCGGACTTCGAGGATGCCAACTGCCCGACCTGGTTCAACATGATCGACGGGCAGATCAACATCCGCGACGCGGCGCGCCGCACCATCTCCTTCGAGCAGAACGGCAAGCAGTACAAGCTGAACGACAGGACCG